>JBDTPE010000147.1:0-6305 GCA_039932875.1 Betaproteobacteria bacterium
GTGAGAGCGGAACGAATCCATACTTAGTTCACGAAGATCTGCAGGAAATAATGAATCGTTATGTCAATATTGTTCGAACTAAAGAAGAGCTTGAAACAGCATTAGAAAAACTTGAAGAAATAAAAAAAGATGAAGCAAAAGTAAAAGCAAGTGGAACAAGCCAGTACAATCCCGGCTGGCATGAAGCCCTGAGCTTACAATGTCTGATCATTTCCGCCGAAGCTGTAACACGTGGCGGATTGCTGCGTGAAGAATCACGCGGTGCTCATACACGTATTGATTTTCCGGGTGAAAGCAATGAATGGATGAAATACTGGATAGTGAGCAGTAAGAATAATGACAGCTCAATGAAGACGGAAAAGATTATAAGACCTGAAGCACCGAAAGAACTTGAAGAGATCAGTTTTCCGCCGATGATGCTGATTACCCTGGTCGAAAACGCCATCAAGCACGGCCTCAATCCGACGGCTGCGGGCGGTCGCATCGACATTTTCGCGCGTCTACATGGCGGCGTACTGGAAGTGGAGGTTTCCGATACTGGCGTGGGATTCCAAGCCTCTTCCGGGCATGGCATTGGGCTGGCCAATATCCGTTCACGCCTGACCGCCCTGTATGGCGGTCAGGCGCAGTTGACGCTGGAGCCGCGTACGCCAAATGGTGTGAGTTGTCTGATACGCGTGCCGTACGAGCAGGGGCTGGCAGCATGAAAGTACCTCTCGCCACTTCGGCCAAGGAAATGGGGCGAGAAATGTTTACGATGTTGAGTGCGGAGCTGCGGCAAAAGCTGCGAGAACGTATGGCACACGTGCTGCTGCTTGGGTTTGCAGTCGGCGCAATGGAGGACCTTCGCGTATTGCCGATACTGCTCGAAACGGCGCCGGCCGGAAAAATATTGTCCAGTGCCCTTCTGATTTTTCTGAACTCGCTGACCACTTCTTTTCTGGTGATCACGATGATCACTGCGGTCGAGCAAACCCGCCTGGTCCGTAACCATCGCGTGCTCGTACTCATGACGACTGTGATTGTGGTTTCTGTTATTTCCGCGCTGTTCAGCATCGTTGCCACGGTCTACCACGACGGATGGGTGGGCAACTCACTCTCAGATGAGGGCGCGGATTTGCGAGGGCTATATTTTCACCTGCTGTGGATTTCGCTTTCAGTCGGGCTACTGGCCGCAGCCTATTTCACCGTCTGGGAGCGCGGCCAGCAATCGGCCACCCGGCTAAGAGCTGCCGAACTGGAGCGCCAAGGCATCGAGCGCCAGGTGGTGGAATCGCGGCTCAACGTGATGAAAGCACGCGTGGAGCCGGAATTCCTGTTTCTGTCCATCGGCGAAATTCAGCGCCTCTACCGGACGGATGCGCCGGCCGCCGAGCGCCATCTGGAAGACTTGATCGCCTATTTGCGCGCTGCCCTGCCGCAGCTGCGCGGGACAGCGTCAACGTTAGGCGATGAACTGCATCTGGTCTCAACCTACCTGCGTTTGCACGAAGACGCGTACGCTGGGCGTCTCGATTGGTCTTTCGAGGTTGATGACGATTTGCAGGCCCTGCATTTCCCGCCGATGGCCTTGCTGCCGCTGGTGGACGATGCGCTGCGGCGTGCGGCCACGCTGAGCGAGCCGGTGTTGACTTTGCAGTTGCGCGCGGCGCGGTCGGCGAACGCGCCAGAGCGCATCGCGATGGAAGTATTGGACGATTGCGCAGTCTCCCGTGTGCAAGCGAACGGCGAATTGGCACTGGTGACGCAGGAGCGGGCATTTGCAGATTTTTTTGGCGGCGATGCGATCGTGAGACGCTCGCCTGGGACCAACGGCGGTACGAGAGTTATTCTGGAGGCAAATTTTGGCGACGGTACGCGCAGTCATCGCTGAGGACGAACCGGTCCTGCGGGAGGAATTGGCCGAGTTGCTGGTCTCGGTCTGGCCGACACTCGAAATCGTCGCGCAAGCGGCCGACGGGATCGCCGCTGTCGCGGCAGTGGAACAATTTTCGCCTGCTGTGCTGTTTTTGGATATTCAGATGCCACGCATGACCGGGCTGGAAGTGGCACGCCAGGTCGGCAGCCGCTGCCATATCGTGTTCCTGACCGCCTATGACCAGTATGCCGTGGAGGCTTTCGAACAGGGCGCCATCGACTATGTCTTGAAACCGGTGACGGCCAAACGGTTGATGACCTCTATGACACGACTGCAGCAAAGACTGTCAAATGCACCCAGCGATTTGGGTGCCTTGCTGGCCAGGCTGGAAGCCGCCGCCGGGGTAGGACGCCAATACCTGCGCTGGATAAAGGCCTCGCGCGGCAACGCGGTGCGCCTCATTACGGTTGAGGAAATTCTTTATTTCAAGGCTGACGCCAAGTACACGTTGGTGATGACGGCAGATGGCGAATCGTTGATCCGCACCACCATCAAGGAACTCGCCAGCGAATTGAATCCGAATATGTTCTGGCAAGTCCACCGCTCGGCGGTGGTCAATGTCAACGCAATTGAAAGCGTGGTGCACGAAATCAGTGGCGCTACCAGGGTGCGTTTGAAGAATCACAAAGAAGTGCTGCCGGTGAGCGAGCCTTACCAGCATTTGTTCCGATCGATGTGAACTCTGCAGGAGGAAACAATGAAGAGCGAGACGACTACGTTATTTGGCAATGGTGGTGGTGATGAGGCCAGCTTCGACCGCCGAGATCTAATGAAACTCTTTGCCGGCTTGAGCGCAGCGGCTACCTTGCCGGCGAGTCTGCCGGCGGCAGCGCAGGATGCCGCCAAAGTAAATCCGCGCTCCTACAAAGTCGTGTTCGATAACGAGTCGATTCGCGTGCTCGAGTACTTGTCCAAACCAGGTGTGGGCATTTGCGGACAGGGACGTCACTACCATCCGGCGCACGTCACCATTCAATTGACCGACGCCAAGGTGATGGTCACCGGTGACGACGGCAAAAAAATGGCAGTGGACGCCAAGACCGGCATGGTGTTTCAAAGCCCGCCGGAGTGGCATACGACTGAAAACGTCGGGTCGTCAGAGTCGCACGCCTATATCGTCGAATTCAAGGGCAAAAACTGGAAACCAAGCACCGGCTGACGACCGCCAACGGCACTGACTCTCGACAGCCACACGCCCCTTCCAGGATCCAGTAACGCAACTGACAACGAGGTGGTTCATTGATACTGGACCGGCATGGGTACCGCATATTACCTAGAGTGACTAACGCAACTTGCCTTGCCACGTCCGGGTAACAACTGCGAGCCACGCCGACTTGGCTCTTGCGCTAGTTTCGTCCTTGCTACTTGCGAAGCGACGGCGAAAAAAGTCATCGGCATTTGGCCGGATTCATCTAACAACGCCGCGAAGTTATCGAAAATCCATTGCCACAAGCAGGGGGAAATCGTAAGGTTTACTCACATCCGCAGCAGCGGATACACTTGAGATCCAAGTCACCAATATGCCCACTCAGCCCGCATCCTCAACCGTAATTTGCAGCATCGTCTTCGCAGCCACGGTTGACTATTTAACGCGCCCAGCCGACGAACAATGATCCTGTGTTCGGACAAAAAACAATATTGGACCAAATAGTGGACCTATTAGTACTTTGCTTTCAGGGTGGGGGGCGCACATTGCAGTTCGCTAGGTACATCGCAGGCTTGGCCATCGTTGCAGTCGGCGCGGTCACCGGCGCGCCTGCGCAGGAGCTGCCGACACCTAAGCCAGTGTCCGTTGCCGAGCCCGAAACGCTTCCTATGCCTGCGCCCGCAGCAAAAATTGACGCACCCGCCATCCCAGAAGAAGCCGTGCGTTCCGGTAAAACATCACCCTTGTCCAGTTCGCCGCCCCGCGCCGCCGAGAAAAAACAGGAAGTCAAAGCAATCGAGGTAAACGCGCAACGCTTGACAACCACCGACGAGCGCCGCGAATCTGCCGCCGGAAAAATCATTGTTGGCCGTGACGAAATCGAAAAATATGGCAGCTCCGAACTGGTAGATGTATTGCGCCGCCTTCCTGGCGTCACGGTACTCAATGGTGCCGTTTCAATGCGTGGCATGGGTGCAGGTTTTACGCAGATCCTGATCGATGGTGAGCGCGTGGCGCCTGGGTTTTCCATCGAGCAGCTTTCGCCGGAGCAGGTCGAGCGCATCGAGATTCTGCGCGCACCGACTGCAGAAACTGGCGCGCGTGCCATCGCCGGTACCATCAATATCATTCTGCGCAAGCCGCGTCGCAATAAACAGGATGATTTCAAAGCTGGCCTGCGGGTCGAAGAGAGTCGGTTTGGCGGCGATATTTCGCTCTCGCGAAATGATGCGTTGACTGAGACTGGAACCTATAACCTGACCTTAACAGGCCGCAACAATCGGACTATTTCTCAGGAGCAATCGCGCGTCGTCAATAGCGATATCCAGTCGGGTGCCATCAGCCTGGATAGAAACATCCCGTCGACATCGATTAACGACAATTGGTACACCACGCTTAGTTCGCAAGTTCAATGGAAATGGCGCGACGACGAACAGTTGGTCATCCAGCCGTTTTTTTCGAGGGGCCATTATGAAAGCAACAGCGAAGACGAGTTGATACAAGCGATTGGAGCGAATCCGCCCTATGCGACCAGCCGCGGCCGATTCAATAGTCATTTCTCAACCGCTCGCTTCGCTGCCACGCTTTCCAAAAAGCTGACCGATAAGACCAAGTACGAATTGCGCACCGGTGTCGGCAGGGTGCAACGGCGCCGTGCGTCTGGCGACTACCAGTCTGATATCTTTGGAATGAATAGTCTGGTGCAAACGACCGATAGCGAATCGCAAGACATTTCCTGGAATGCCTCGGCCAAAGTCGTACATCAGTTTTCCGATACGCACAAATTTACCGCCGGATTGGAAATTGAGGCCGTCAAGCGAGCTGATCAAACACTGGCGCTGTTAAACGGCGTAAAGCAACTGGCTGAATTTGGCAGTGCACTTGATGTTTCCACGCGACGCCGCGCACTATTCGGGCAGGAAGAATGGGACCCGGCGCCTGACTGGTCGGCCAATGTCGGTGTTCGTTGGGAGGGCTTTGAGACCCGCAGCAACGCCGATAGCAGCGGCGACGGCGGCGTAGTACGCAATAGCAGCAGCATCGTCACGCCGCTGGCGCATTTGGTGTGGCGCTTCAATGCACCGAAAAGGAATCAGTTTCGCCTGAGCCTCACACAAAGTTATCAGACGCCCGGACTGTTCAACCTTGTGCCACGGCCCAGGCTGGACAGCACCTATCCCGTGCCGGGTCCGAACATAGCCGCCAATCCCGATTACGCGGGCAATCCGTTCCTGAAACCGGAGCGCGCCAACGGCATCGATTTCAGCTATGAACACTATTCAGAAGGTGGCGGCGTGGTCGCGATAAACCTGTACAGCCGTCGCATCAATGATCTGGTGCGCGGCGTCATACTTCTCGAAAATGTTTCGTGGGCCGCCAGTCCGCGCTACGTACAGCGTTCTCGCAATATCGGCCGCGCCACGTCGAACGGAATCGAATTCGATGCAAAGCTGCAACTCAGCGAAATGATCGCTGGCGGCCCGCCCGTAGATATGCACGCCAACGTCAGCGTATTCGATTCCAAAGTGGATTCGGTTCCCGGCCCCAACAATCGTCTCAACGGGCAGCCGCGTGCCAAGGGCAACTTCGGCGCCGACTATCGTCCGAAGGGCAGCGCGTTCGCTGTTGGCGCGACCGTTTCTTACACGCCGTCATACACCATTCAGGATACCGCTGCCCAGCAATCCAGTAGCAGCGCCAGCCGCACCATTGATGCCTATGTGCTTTGGACGATTACACCCACGACTAAACTACGTCTCACGGTCTCGAATCTGGCGCCGCGCAATTATGCCGGCTCGCTAGCCGTGGTAACAGAGCTTCAGCGACAAGCGACGTACGTCACTTCTGTCGGCTATACCGTGGCGGCATTGCGGTTGGAAATGCGGCTTTGATTGGAGGGAAATTAAAGGTCCCGGGCGCTACTGTCGGTCGGTTAGGGTAATTGATTCGGCAAGGCATGCGCGGAAGCGAGCTGGACTAGACTGCGTAAGGAATTTGACCGGCTTGCTTTGATTTTATGGCAGCAGTGCCAGATGGAGTTTGGGCAGCGCAGGCCCACAATAAGTAGGCACGTTTTTTGGCGCACACCCGCAGCCAATGGCATCATCTCGTACCTAATAGATTTGGAGCAGGTCGAATGCCGAGCAAGGTTGCAGAGGGGACGGAACGTGGATGGATCATTCCCATTGGCGGGGCGGAAGAAAAGGAAAATTCCCCGCAGATTCTGCGGCGATTTGTGGA
>JBDTPE010000148.1:0-6299 GCA_039932875.1 Betaproteobacteria bacterium
GGCCCGGGCAAATTGACGCGCGGTAGCGGGCAACACGGCTTTCAGAGCCTCACCGTCACGCACATGCAGGTGCCAATCGTCGGGGCGGGTGATGGTTAGCTCATTCATGGTGAAGATTATATCTGCCTACTTTGCGGCCACTTTCAACGCGAGCGCAAGGTCGTAGACCTTGTTCTTCTTTTCGCCAGTGATCTTCACGGCCATTGCCACCGCTTGTTTCAGCGGCAATTCTTCGAGAAGAATTGCCAAGGTCCGCTCCAGCTCTTGATCTTCAGCCGTTTTGCCTTCAAGAGGCGCCCCAATGCTGGCGTTTGCCACAATGACCACGAACTCGCCACGAATATTGTTGGCGTCAGCAGCCAGCCAGGCGGCGGCATCGCCCAGCTTGACGCGGTGAATGTTCTCAAACTTCTTGGTGATTTCACGAGCGAGAATGATCTCCCGCTCATCGCCGAACACTTCCTGCATTGCCGCAATCATCTCGACGATGCGATGCGGTGTCTCGTAGAAAACCAGTGCGTGTGTGCAGGGTTTCCAGCTCTCCAGCGCGCGTTTACGGTCACTCGCGCCCGAAGGCAAGAAGCCTGCAAAGGTAAAGCCATGCTCGCCCTCGCCGCTGGCGGAAAGGGCTGCTATCACGGCGGATGGGCCCGGGATAGGAATGACGGTAAAGCCTGCGAGCCGAACCGCGTTTACAACCACGGCACCTGGATCGGATACCGCCGGCGTGCCGGCATCGGTGACAAGTGCGACCGAGTCACCTTGCTGCAGCAGATTCACGAGGCCAATGGCAGCGTTGCGCTCGTTGTGCTCGTGAACTGCGATTACCCGCGTCTTGATGCCGAATTGATTCAGCAGCACACGCGTCACTCGCGTATCCTCGGCGGCGATGACACTCGCGGATTTCAAAATTTCGATCGCCCGCAGCGTGATGTCGCCAAGATTCCCGATCGGGGTGGCCACCACATATAATGCATTTTCCAGCGCAAGCTTTGTATCGGAAGTCACAAATCTTTTCCTCCAGTCGCGACATGCGCACATTACCAGCCTTTGGCGGTCGCACGGTCGGCAAATTATTGTCGATCTTGTTTGCTATCGCCTTGTCGGCATGCTCTACGCCGACGCGACCACCCGCGCCCGTTGGCGAGCCGGTGAAACCGATGTCCGCTCCACCGGCCAAGCCCGTTGCGGAAGATGCCGGCGTTGTCGTCAGCAAACTGGTTGTAGGTGAGCCGACGCTCGATCCCTCGGCAATACAAGCGGCACCTGCTGCCAAAGAGCCGGAGAAATTCATTCCACACATCGCTTTGCTGGTGCCTTTGGCTTCCAAAACGTTGGGCAAAGTTGCGGACGCGCTTAAGCTGGGCTTTCTGGCCGGTGCGCAGGCGGATGGCCAGAATGCGCGCGCGTATCGCATTTACACGTCCGACGACGAAGGCGCATCGTTGGCGGTGCAGTATCGCAAAGCCGTGGCGGAGGGCGCGTCGGCAATTGTTGGCGGCCTCACGCGAGACGGCGCCCATACCATGGCGCGTGAAGCGCGGCTGCTGCCGACGCTGGCGCTAAATGCACCGCTGATCGCCAACGACGCAGAGCTCCCGGATCGATTCTTCTATATCTCGTTGAGCCTGGACGTCGAAGCCAGACTGGTCGCGCGGATGGCATTTGCTGAGGGACTGCGTAGCCTCGCCATGGTGGTCGCGAACAGCCCGCTGGACAAGCGCGTGCAGGAGACTTTTGAGCAGGAGTGGATGCGACAGGGCGGGTCGATTACGGCACGCATTTCCTTTGGCAACGATCCAAATGACGCCAACCGTGTTTCCAGTTCGATGGAGCGGCTCAATGAGCGCGCCGCAACCAAAACAGATGCGATTTTCCTGGCAGCTGATCCCGCTGCAGCGCGCTTCGTCCGCCCTTATCTGCCGACCGGGATGCCAGTGTTTGCGACCTCGCATACAGTAGACCCGCGCGCTGAAGCAGTCGCCAATCTTGATCTGGAAAGTGTCCGCTTTCTGGAGATGCCGTGGTTTGTCGAGAGCGATCATCCGGCCGTCATGGCCTATCCCAAACCGCAATTGCCAATGCCTATTGAATTCGAGCGTCTTTATGCGCTCGGAATCGATGCGTGGCGCCTTGGCCAAATGGTCGCCAGCATCGAGTCTGCGCGCGGACAGCCGCTGCTCGACGGGGTAACCGGCCGCATCACACTTGAGGGTCGCCAGTTCACCAGGGCGCTTACTTCCGTGGAAGTGCGCGATGGACGCGCGCAGCTCTATCGCCCGGCTGAATGACGCTGGCACAAATCTTCAGCCCGCGAAAAATTGGCGATGACGCCGAGCGAATTGCCGAACGCTATCTGACGCAGCAAGGGCTCAAATTACTTTCCAGAAACTATCACTGCCGCTATGGCGAAATCGATCTGATCATGCAACACGCAGATGCGCTCGTGTTTGTGGAAGTGAAGCTACGCAAAACCGCATCGGGAAAAGTGAATTTCGGTGGTGGACTGGCGAGTATCACGCCCTCCAAACAGGCCAAGATCATTGCGACCGCGCAACACTACTTATCCGGCATCAAACAGCCGCCGCCGTGCCGGTTCGATGCCGTGGTGTTGAACGGATTGAATTTGCACGATGTCGAATGGCTTCCGAATGCCTTTGAAGCGTAAAATTTATCCATGGTAAACATCGAAAATCGAATCACCCGGCATTTTCAGGACAGCGTCGAAACCAAGCAACGGGTTGCAGCCGCGTTAACGCCACGCATCGCGGCAGCATCGCAGCTGATGGTGAACAGCCTGAAAAAGGGCGGCAAAATTCTCGCCTGCGGTAATGGCGGCTCTGCTGGCGATTCGCAGCATTTCGCGGCCGAGTTGATTGGCCGTTTTGAGCGGGAACGTGAAGAACTGGCGGCTATTGCGCTGACCACCGACAGCTCGATACTCACCGCGGTGGCCAACGATTATTCGTTCGATGAAATTTTTTCAAAGCAGGTGCGCGGACTCGGCAAGACGGGTGACATCCTGTTCGCCATCTCGACCAGTGGCAACTCAAAAAACGTCGTTGCTGCCATTGAAGCGGCGCACCTGAAAGGCATGCACGTCGTCGGCATGACCGGCCGCAACGGTGGCAAGATTGCCGGCCTGATGAAAAGCGGTGACGTGCTGCTTAACGTTGACTCACAGGTAACCACGCGCATTCAGGAAGTGCATCTTCTGACCTTGCATTGCCTCTGCGATGCCATCGATAACCTCATGTTTGGAGAACTGTAATGCGCAGGCAACCCGGCTTTTTTGTCATGTTTATGTTGTCAGCATCCATGCTGTTGCTGCAAGGCTGTTTTCCACTCGCGGCCACGGGCATCGGCGCCGCTGCCTTACTGGTCGATGACCGTCGCTCAACCGGTGTCTACGTTGAAGACGAGAACATTGAGTGGAAAGCACGCGGCCGCCTGATTGAACGTTTCAAGGACACGCACGTTAATGTCACCAGCTTCAATCTGACGGTGCTCATTACTGGCGAGGTTCCAAGCGAACAGGTGAAAACCGCAGTGGCGGACGCGATACGTACCATCCCCAGCGTGAAAAACGTGGTTAACGAGTTGGTGATCGGTGGCAACACGGCCTATACGGCACGCGCCAACGATTCGCTGATCACCACCAATATCAAAACGCGCTTTATCAACAACGGCAAGTTCTCGATCAACCATGTCAAGGTGGTGACTGAATCCGGAACCGCCTTCCTGTTGGGCATCGTCACGCGCGAAGAAGCAGAAGCGGCGGTCGAACTCGCCAGAAACACGGGCGGCGTTTCGCGCGTCGTCAAGGTATTCGAATATTCTGAAGATGCCGGGAAACGATAGCGCCGGAAAGACATAGGCTTGGCCGATCCCCGGGATCAGCGCGCGGTACAGGAAATCGCGGCCAGCGTACAGCGCGGCGACCTCGCTGGCGCGCGTGCGCAATGCGCAGCGTTTCTCGAATCGGTACGCGACGTTTCCCGTCAGGCACCTGTGCGCATCTGGCTGGGGCTGATCGAGCAGCGCAGCGGCAGCATTGAAGCTGCACTTGCTCAGTATGAGATCGCCCGACAGGCAGACAGGCGCAACCCGCAACTAACGTTGCAACTCGGCCTAGCCCATTTCGCGCTGCAACATTGGGACGAAGCGGAGCGGTTCTACCGCGAGGCGATACGTCTGGAGCCAAGATTGCCGGTGGCGCATTACAACCTGGGAGTCTTGCTTCAGCATAAGCGTGAGCTGGCCGCCGCAAGGCGTGCGTTCGAGTCGGCATTGGTGCATCAGCCTCGTTTTCCGGAGGCGCTCAATAACCTTGGCAATGTGTTGCTGGCGTTGCGCGAGCCGACGGGTGCCGAACGCTGCTATCGCCAGGCTATTGAAGTGCGACCCACATTTGCCAACGCACATCATGGTCTCGGCTTGATGTTAATTCGACAGTCGCGCAATGCCGATGCGCTGAAACATTTGCGCATTGCGGTAGAACACGATGGCGACTTTTTTGACGCATGGCTGGATCTCGCTGAATGTCAGGCGCAATCGGGCGACGTTGGCGCCGCCAAAGGCTCGGTTGCTGCCGTGCTGGCCCGCGATCCGCAGCATGCGGTCGCACGCTTTCGCCAAGCCGTGTATGAGGGCGGACAAACGCCGGAATCCGCACCGACAGAATTGGTGGAACGCCTTTATGCGGGCATGGCGGCGACGTTTGACGAGCATTTGGTTGAACGTCTGGGCTACAAGATTCCGGCATTGCTAGTGGAGTCCATCAAGCCATGGCTGGCACAGTTTGAGGCGGCCAATGCAAGGAAGCCTTTCGTCGTTGATCTGGGTTGCGGCACCGGGCTATTCGGGCTGCAGATTCGATCATCGGCAGCACGGTTGGTCGGCGTCGATCTTTCCGCGTCCATGCTGGAAGTCGCGCGCAAGCGTGGCATCTATGACGAGCTGCTGGAAAGCGACCTCGTGTCGTACCTGCGCGCGATTGCCGAGCCAGCAGACCTGATTGCAGCGACCGATGTACTGATCTATGTCGGCAATCTTGCGCCACTGTTCGAACAAATCGCCATGCGGCTTTCAAGCTGTGGCGCTTTTGTATTTTCAACCGAAACGCCGGATGGCCTCACCGAGGGCATGCGTTTGCAACCGAGTGGCCGTTACGCCCACTCGGTTCAATATGTCGAAAAGCTGGCTACGGCGAGCGGACTTCGGGTCAGCGAGCGTTCGCGCACCGTTATCCGCACCGAAAATGGCGCGGCCGTGAACGGGTTTATGTTCGTCGTTGAGAAACCTTCAGCAGCCGTGGCCTAAGATTGCTCAGGCAGCACGTTTTTTAAGGTAGCGCATCAGCGAACCGACCACTGGCAATTGCTCATAGAGCTCACCCGCCGCATCCCAATAGTCGCGATGGTATTGCACGCGACCATCGGCGGCGAATCGGATGTGCGAGGTTCCATGTATACGTCGGTCGAGTTGGGGCTTGAGCGTCTTGATACGAAAGGTGAAATCCCAGATCAGCAGTGCGCCATGTGGCTGCTCGATGGTTTCGATGATGTTGAATTTTGGCTCGTCCAGCCGCACAAACATGTCAGCGAAAATATGGCGGATTTTCTCGATGCCGGTGACTTCGTTGAACGGATCGCGAAAGTACGCGTCATCAGCGTAGACGGTTGAAATAGCGGAAACCGTTGCCGGCGTGAGCGACTGCCAATACTCCACCAGTCGCGTCAGCGCTGCGGAGCGGGTCATAGCTTGGTCGACTTCTTGATCGCTGGAAAATACAGCGAATACGGCAGATGCCGTAGCAGTTTCAACATGCGTGTGAAGCCTTTCGGAAAGTGAATCTCAAATTCACCCTTCTCAAATCCTTTGATGATTTCCGACGCGGCCTCCTCTGGCGTGATGAGTGACGGCATTTCAAAATCGTTCTTGTCGGTCATCGGCGTTTTCACAAAACCCGGGCAGATGAGATAGACGTCCAAACCTTTTTCTTTCAAGTCCAGATAGAGCACTTCGGCGAGATTGATGAGCGCGGCTTTGGTTGGCCCATAGACGAGACTCTTGGGCAGGCCACGATAACCCGCCACGCTCGACACCAGCGCGATGCCGCCAGACTTGGCCTCGATGAATCGCGGAATCACGATGGAGAGGCCGTTGAGGAAACCTTCCCAGTTGATCGTGACCATCTGCTTGGCGACTTTCAGATCCAGCTCCCACGCGCGCATGGCCGTGTAATCACCCGCCATGAATACGACGAGATCGTAACCGCCCCAGGCCGCAATCAGTTT
>JBDTPE010000149.1:0-6280 GCA_039932875.1 Betaproteobacteria bacterium
TCATTTTGGCAGCGCTAACTTTTTGGCTCAATCAGTTCGTGCAGCTTTCGGCTGCGCGAGGAGATGGCAATAAGCGCCACGACCCCGACCTGATCGTAGAAAATTTCACTGCTCAAGCATTGGGCGAAACCGGTGAGGTGCAATACACAGTGAAGGCGGCAAGGCTGGCACATTTTCCGGACGACGATACCTCTTCAATGGAAACAGTCATATTCACAGCGTTGCACCCCAGTTTGCCTCCAGTTGTTGCAATTGCCCCGCGTGGGAAGCTACTGGCGGGAGTCGATGAGGTTATTATGGAGGGCGGTGTAGTGGTTAATTCAGAAAAAACAGAAACCCATCAGCCTTTAAGGCTGGTGACCCCCACGCTTAATATTTTCCCGAGCAAGAATCTTGCGCGATCAACCTCTGGCGTGCAACTTGACAGTCCCACTGGCCAGATTACTGCGAACAGGATGGAGTTGAATAGCCTTACCAGGCGCATTCAGCTACAACGAGGCCGCATCACTTATCAACAACCTCACCGGAAAAATTCATGAAAGTCTGGATTAACGCACCGCGGCGCCTGTGGGCTGTGTCGTTGGTTACGATGGCTCTTTTTCCACTTGCCGATGCGGTGGCAGAACAAGCGGATCGCGGAAAACAGATAAATATCGAGTATGACCTCATCACGATTGACCAAAATAAGCTGGTCTACACCTTGGAGGGGAACGTGATCCTCACGCAGGGTACGATGCGCCTTGCCGCGGATCGGATCGTCATTCGGGAAGATGCAGCCGGCAACAAAACTGCGCAGGCGTTCGGTAGTCCAGGCAAACAGATCGCATTCAAGCAAAAGCGTGAGGGTGCCGCTGATTTCATGGAGGGCGCATCAGACCGTGCGGAATTTGACGATCAGGCTGATACCCTGAAGCTGCTCTCAAACGCACGCCTGAAAAGTGGCGACAATGAATTGAAGGGTGAATACATTTACTATAACTCTGCCACTGAGGTAATGCAGGCACGAAACGCGATCCCGGACGTGAAAGGCAATGCTGTTCCCAGCCCGAATGGCACGCGTCCAACAATTACCATTCAGCCCAAAAAAGCGGAAGAGAAGTCCCAGCCATCAACACCCGTCAAAGCCAATTAATCGTGTATTTTTAGTATCAGATTCAGAATGAATCAGCCGACAGAACTATCTGCAACCACTGCCAATGCACTCTCGCAAAAGAGTGTGCTGCGCGTCGATGGACTTCGCAAATCCTACCGGAAGCGCGTCGTCGTGAGCGACGTTTCTTTTTCGGTAGAGAGCGGCGAAGTCGTCGGCCTGCTCGGCCCAAACGGCGCAGGCAAGACTACCTGTTTCTACATGATCGTTGGACTGGTGCCCGTCGATGGTGGACAAATTTTCCTGGACGGCCATGATCTGTCGCGATTGCCAATTTTTCGGCGGTCGCGATTGGGGCTTTCCTATCTGCCACAGGAGGCTTCAATCTTTCGCAAGCTCACTGTCGCTGAAAACATTCAGGCGGTATTGGAGCTACGCGATTTGACCAGCGAGGAAATTGACGCCAAGCGCGAATCCTTGCTAGACGAATTGCATATTGAGCATTTGCGCAACAGTCCAGCTGTGAGCCTGTCTGGTGGCGAACGGCGGCGCGTTGAAATTGCGCGCGCGCTGGCAGTCGAACCCCGATTCATTCTGCTCGACGAACCGTTTGCAGGCGTTGACCCGATCGCTGTGATTGATATACAGGAAATCATTAAATTTCTTAAGCAGCGCGGCATAGGTGTGCTCATTACCGATCACAACGTGCGCGAAACGCTAGGTATCTGCGATCACGCCTACATCATCAATGAGGGCACCGTTCTCGCCTTCGGGAAACCGTCGGAAATCATCCATAATGAAGCGGTACGCAAAGTTTACCTAGGAGAAAACTTCCGCTTGTAGTGCAGCATTGTGACGGTGGTATTGGCTCTCCCATGAAGCAAAGTCTCCAGCTCAAGCTCTCGCAGCACCTGACGTTGACACCGCAATTGCAGCTGTCAATCAAGTTGTTGCAGCTTTCTACCATAGACTTGAATCAGGAACTCGAGCGCTACTTGCTGGAAAATCCACTGCTCGAACGCGTAGAGCTGAATGGTGAGACACAAGACTTCTCCGCGAACTCGAATAGCGTCAGTGACTACAATGTTGCGGCTACCGGAGAATCATCGTCGCCAGCGACTGCCGACAATGGCCCAAACGAAAACGATGATCGCGTTGAGCAGTCTTTCGACGCCTCCATGGACGATGGCAGCAGTTACGCTGCGGCCTCACAGCGCAGCGATGACGATGAAGATAGCGAATATTCGCAAGTGGCCGCAGCGGAAGCCACATTGCAGGAAAGTCTGATCAACCAGCTTTCACTGATGTCACTTCCAGAGCGCGACAAGCGCCTTGCCATGATTCTAGTCGCCCATCTCGACGAAGACGGTTATCTCACTCAAGACATGGATGATTTGTGCGCGATGCTCGCCGAGCACATGGAAGTTGAACCAGACGATCTGCTCATTGCATTGCGACGCGTTCAGGCTCTTGAACCGACCGGCGTCGCCGCCAGATCTCTTTCGGAGTGTCTCGCGTTACAGCTAAAGGCGCTGCCGGAAAATATCCCGCATCGCGAACACGCTCTTCAGGTCGTTGATCAGCATCTCGACCTGCTTGCTGCGCGCGATTTCGTCAAATTGAAGCGCGTGCTTCGTTGTGACGACCTGGAAATCAAGCAGGTGCGCGAGCTAATCGTTTCGCTCGACCCCAAGCCCAGTCGCAATTTTGGTCAAGGCGATATCCGCTACGTGATCGCCGATGTAATTGTCAAAAAAGTGGGCGGGAAATGGGTGGCGCAACTCAACGCGGAAGCCATGCCTAAGCTGCGCGTGAACAAGATGTATGCGGATCTACTGCACAAGAGTCGCGATGCAGATGGAAAAAATCTCGCGGGGCAATTGCAAGAAGCGCGTTGGCTGATCAAAAACGTGCAGCAGCGATTCGATACCATTTTGCGCGTGACGCAAGCCATCGTCGAGCGCCAGCGCCATTTTTTCGACCACGGCGAGGTTGCCATGCGACCGTTAGTCCTGCGGGAAATTGCCGATCAAGTTGGGTTGCATGAATCCACTATTTCACGTGTGACTACGCAGAAGTACATGCTCACACCGCGCGGAATATTCGAGCTGAAATATTTCTTTGGCTCCAGCGTCGCGACTGATGAAGGAGGCGCGTGTTCATCGATCGCGATCAGAGCGCTGATTAAACAATTGGTTCACGCTGAAGATGCAAAAAAACCGCTGTCCGACCATCGTATTTCAGATATTCTGGGTCAACAGGGGATTGTCGTTGCAAGGCGAACTGTTGCCAAGTATCGAGAGGCAATGCAAATACAGCCCGCGAACCTGCGCAAGTATTTCAGTAGCAACATTTCGTAATGGCGTTGATCGGTTTAACGTTGCTGTAGCTGTAGATGTAGCAGTTGGGTAGTTCTGTTGTTAAGTGCATTCATCGTTAACTTGTATTGGTTGCAGTGCGTCGCTAGATAACGTGCAGGCAACTCTTGAAAGGAGATTGGCAAATGAATTTGAACATGAGCGGCCATCACCTCGAAATCACGCCATCCATACGTGATTACGTTTTTTCCAAGATGACCAGAATCAACCGTCATTTCGATCACGTGATCGATGTAAACATGATTCTGAGTGTAGAAAAACTACGACAAAAAATCGAGGCCAACGTGCATCTTTCCGGCAAGGATATATTTGTCGAGAGTGAAAACACAGACATGTATGCCGCGATAGACCTGTTGGTCGATAAGCTTGATCGACAGATCATCAAACATAAGGAAAAGGTCAAAAATAAGCACGATATTGAGGCGCTAAAGCGAATTCCTACCGACTCCCAGTAAGATCCATGCGGCCGACATCACGTCGGCCGCTTCGCCATCTTTCTGCAAGTTTTCGCATTGAATTGCCACTGTTGCCGGACCGAATGTCCGCGTGCGATTCCCCCGCGACATCAAAAAGGCGTTATCCTACGGGCCTTTTCCGGCAGACCTGCAAGCTGCGCACCCCGCCTCGCTACTTCGTAACCCCCTAATGAATTTCATTTGCAAAACGTTAACGACCTCGCGCATCGCTCTCGACGTTGATGTCACCAGCAAGAAGCGCCTTTTTGAACAAATCGGGCTGATGTTCGAAAATGAAAATCGCATTTCCAGGGCGAGTGTTTTTGATGCGCTCTTTGCGCGCGAGAAACTAGGGTCGACCGGATTGGGATTTCAAGTTGCTATTCCGCACGGCCGCATAAAGAATTTGCGCGATACGGTTGCAGTATTCGTTCGCGCGAAAGAAGGTATTCCATTTGAATCACCAGATGGCGCACCAGTGCGGCTGGTTTTCGCAATGCTCGTCCCGGAGCACGCTACAGAACAGCATCTGAATATGCTTTCGGAGCTCGCGCAAATATTCAGTGATGCTGATTTGCGGGAAGCACTGCTGAATGAAACCGACACTGTCACCATACACAAATTACTGACCGAGTGGTCGCCGTATGCCGCGATTAAGCGTACAGCAGCTATTTGATGAGAGACGTGAAAAACTGCAACTGACCTGGGTGGCCGGTCAGAGGGGCGCGTCGCGGGAGCTGACCCATGAAGCCTTGAATCGGCCTGGGGTTGGATTGGTTGGTCACCTCAATCTCATTCACCCAATTTTGATGCAGGCTCTGGGGTCCAGCGATCTTGCCTACCTTGGCAATCAGCCTACAGGCGCGCTCGCGGATAGCCTCAGTTCGCTGTGTGCGGGCGAAACACTGTGTATTTTCGTCTGTGACGGTGCTGATGCGCCTGATTTTCTGATCGCCGCCTGTGAGAAACACGGCACGCCGTTGTTCCTTTCGCAGAAGCAGAGCCGCGTTTTCGTCAATTTGCTGCGGGCTTATCTGCAACGCGAGCTGTCCGAAGTCACCACCAGTCATGGCGTTTTTCTGGATGTGCTCGGATTCGGAACCCTGATCACGGGCAACTCCCAAATTGGCAAGAGCGAACTCGCCCTTGAACTTATTTCGCGCGGTGCGGGCCTGGTTGCCGACGACGCTGTGGAGCTTTACCAAGTTGGACCCGAAACCATTCAGGGCCGTTGTCCCGCTTTGCTGCGTGATTTTCTTGAAGTGCGCGGCATCGGTGTGCTTAATATCCGGGCGATTTTTGGCGAAACTGCGGTCAGGCCACGCAAGACGTTGCGACTGATTGTCCATTTGGAGCGTCCCACGGACGAGTATTTCCGCGAGCTTGATCGGCTACAAACAAAGTCCAGCACGACAGCAATTTTGGGGGTGGAAATACCCACGGTAACGTTGGCGGTCGTTGCTGGGCGCAATCTTGCTGTGCTGGTGGAAGCTGCGGTACGCAATTACATTCTGCAAACCCGCGGGTATGACTCAACGAAAGACTTTATTGATCGGCACGATGAGGCAATGCGCGAGCAAACCGAAGGTACCGGCGTTGCAGGTGCGGATGATCGGTTCGGCGATACCGGTGTATTTCGCACCTTTGATACAGAATGAAGTCAGCGTGTACCCCATGCTGGAACGCAATCTAAGCGAACGGCTGCGATGCAACTTGTTCTTCTCAGTGGTCTGTCAGGTTCCGGCAAGAGCGTTGCACTCAATGCGCTGGAGGATGTCGGCTATTTTGCGGTAGACAACCTTCCCGCCGGTCTCATTGGCGCTCTTATCGAGACCAAGAAGTCTGGCAACGAAAAAATCGCCATCAGCATCGACGCGCGAAGTGGCGAAACCATCAACACGCTGCCGGATACGATTCGCCAGTTGGCTGCCGAAAACACTGATTTTCGGGTTATTTTTCTCGAAGCCAACGATGAGGCTCTAGCCAGACGATTTTCGGAGACCAGACGTCCACATCCACTTGCTGAAAAGATCTCGACAGGCGTGATTAGCTGCATTAAGGAAGAACGTCGCATGTTGGCTGACATTGCAGAGCTTGGACACCGCATGGATACGTCCGACATCAGTCCGAACACGCTGCGGAACTGGATCAAAGATTGGCTCGCAGTTGACCGTGATCGGATCGTGCTCGCATTCCAATCTTTTGGATTCAAGCATGGCATTCCAATTGACGCGGATCTCGTATTTGACGTTCGCTTTCTGCCGAATCCGTTTTATGACCCGTTGCTGAGACGGATGACGGGCAAACATGAGGCTGTAAGGACGTTTCTTCAGTCGGACTTGAACGTTGCGCACCTG
>JBDTPE010000150.1:0-6280 GCA_039932875.1 Betaproteobacteria bacterium
CATTCCAGATTGCCCGTTACCGTCAATGGGTAATTTAGCTTTGTTGTTCCACCGCCCGGAACGTTCGGAACCAGTGGAATGGGCCGAGTCTGCGCAGGCATGATTGGCAGCGATTCAGGAACAAAATCGATCTTCTGCCCGGTGGCATCGACACCGGTCACAAAACCACCGAGTCGGCCATGGGCGTTCCCGCTATTGCTTACCTGCAATTGCGGCACCAAATTGCCCTCGTACGTCGTAGTGCCTGCCATGGTAATCGCCAGCTTGGGCGCGGCATCACCAACGATTGCATATACGACCACGCCAACACGGCCGCTCACAGGGAAGCTCACTGCACCCTCAGTCTTGATGACCTGTTCAAAACCTTCGATCATGACCGCAAAACGGCATTCGACAGAGGCGGCATCCGCAGGAGGCGTGATCTCGAACCGAAATCGAATCTTTCCGTTTGCAGGCAATGAGAGTTCACGCTTTTCAAGTGCCACCCATGGGCGGCAGCTATTTGGGGCTAACTCATCGGAAAAAATTGCACTGCCGTCTGGGCCTAGCACCCAATCATTCGTGTAGACGCGATACTTCCCTGGTTGATTGGCGACATGCGTAATCTCGATGATCTGGCGAGAGGTCTTACCCGCCTGTACGGTGGTCTCGAAACGCGGCGGTGAAATGACCGCTGAGAATCCCTGGGATTGCGCTTTCGAGGGCACAAAAAGCGTAGCGATGACGCAAAGTAGGGCGACCGTAAAAGCCGTACAGAAATTTACCGTTGCGAATCTCACATTACCTAGGAACGTGGTCATAAGTCATTACTCCACATCTATTTCGAAATGAAACCGGAGTTGCTGAACACTGCTTAAACGTACGCCATCGGCCTCGATTTGCACTTCTAGTACATCCTCCATTCGCTTTTCACGAATCGTGCCGCTATAGACCAGTGTGCGCCTACCCGGTGCCAGCTCACCATCGAGCAGCAGGCCATGGCTGCGCCAGCTAATCTTGGCCGAGCCAGTTGACTCGGCTGGAAGCACCATATAAATCCTTGCCGTTTTACCCAACCAGGGCGCGGTTGCCAGCTTCACGTTCACACGAGTGCGACCGACAATTGCGTTGTCACGACTTTTCGGCGTAATCGATCGCCAGTTCATGGAAGGTGTGCCATCGAGTACAACGGTTGCCGAGTCGTCGATTAGTGCCGGGTTTGAGGATGCAGCGAATGTGTCTGTGGCGGTGAACTGCGCAATGCAAGATACAGCCACGATCAGCGTGAATGCGTGCAACTTTTCATTCAAGCGCAAGGATTCGCGACGGCGTTTCACGGCGTCGTCAATGTGTAAGTTGCGCGCCCGCTGTAGACCCCCGCCGCTACCAAATTGGTATTGGCATAGGTGAAGGTATGGCAATTTTCAACATAGGTATTGGAGCCGATATTTCTCAGGAAAAGGGTCGCACCGTTGAAAGTGCCCGCTGGTATGTCCGCAGTTGGGTCGCCGAGCGCTGTACTGGTCCAGCTAATTTCAGTAAACGGCAACGTATCGGCACCACTGGTCAGTGCGGCAGGCGTTGTGACCTGCAATCTAGCTACTGCGGCAGAGGTGCTGGGTTCGCGAAAATAACCACCAACATAAACCTGATTCGGTGGCACACAAACATTGAAACCGTCGTACGGACTATTGGCTTGGGTACTGTTGCTGGTCATGGATTGAGCGGCCCCAGTGCCAAGCACGTTTGCGGGCACTGTGACGCTGACCTGGTTAATGGTTGCATTGGCAGCGTTAGTCGTAGCGTTTCCGACAGCGAGATATATCCGCCGTGCGCCAGGCGTAATGTTGAGCACCCAAGCATCGGCGACCATAGACGTGCAACAAAGCAACCCGGCAATGAGTGCCTTGAGGCATATGTCACCTGTTGAAAACCGTAGTCTGCTGATTCTGTTCATTCGTATTTCTTACCTGTACGAGTGACAAATGCCAGCACTGGGCTGGCATTTGTCTGCTTTGAAGCCCTGCAAAGTACAACGATACTACAGGACCGACGCTGTGTAAGTAACGCGACCGTTAAGCGTTGGACCGTAAGTACCAAATGGAACCGTGTTCGTGTTTTTGTATGCGAACGTCCATGTCGAGCCGACGTTAGTAACTTTGGCGACTGGTGCTGGCGCGAAGTTTGCGCTGTTACCGGTCAGCGGCAACGCTGCCAGATGGGGGAAAGTGTTTGCAAATGCGGGGGCTACCAGTGCCGAGTTGGCAATGGATATTTCAGACCACGGAATCGTGTCAGCCGTTGCATTCGTCAATGCACCCGTCGTCGCGGCTAAAAGTGTTACGACACCTGCATTGCTGCGCAATAGTGCAGTAACTGCGCCGTTACCGAGGTCACCAGAAGCAAGCGTCGCAGCGACCGCAACGCCGTTACCTACGCTGGCTACGGGCACCTGAACGTCAATCAGATTAATCGTCGCGTTCGTAGCAGCACCGTACAGACCGCCGGTACCGACGCGCAGGAACAAGACCTTTGGAATTGTGATGCTGAAATCGAGTCGTGCTGCTGTGTTCAATGCGCCGCCGCCGGTCACGGTTGCGGATTCGGCATGTGCCAACATTGGAACAGCGATGGCCAACGCGACTGCAGACTTGAGGATGATATTGCGCATGATTTTGCTTTCGATAGAAGTTAAGTTACGACAGAACGAATGGTACGGAAGTTAACGCGCCAACGCTGTGTACGGGGTCACATAAGCAGCACTGATTTTGTCAACGATTGTCAACTCAGAGCGGGAAGTCACCTCTCATTGCAGAGGGACCATTAACTTCACTCGACACCAATTGGTTGACGTAGATATCTTGACCCTGTTGGACATCACCTGATGCGTTCCGCACAAATCTGCCTGAGGGCTTCACTGTCCGCGATGTCTGGTGTCAGCACGCATGTAGGACATCGTCGCGCGTCATTAATTCATCAATACGTATGGCGCTTTTCGCTATATTTCAAGCGCGAGAAACATGCTGTTACATGCGCACGCGGTAGCGTACATGGAAGGGCCGAAGAAAGCGCAGTCCTATGTCTTCTTAAAATGAAGAGGATCGAACTCTCGGGGTTGGCACTAGCAAGTGTCAACCCGTTCGTGAGGCACCAAACAGTCCGCAGGGACTGTTTGATGCCCACACTCACCCTGTCGGTCGAGACTCCGATCCTTTGACATCACCAAATAAAACGGCCACACAAAAACCGTGGCCCTTTTATTTGGTGGAGATGAAGAGGATCGAACTCTCGACCTTCGCATTGCGAACGCGACGCTCTCCCAGCTGAGCTACATCCCCAAATCGAGAAAATATTCTAGCGCAATCCCGATGCGTGCATCAAATATGGCTCACTGCATGCGCTCGACCATCGCGCCTTTGATCAATGTGAAACTCGGTGAGCGTCCTAGAGCCTGATTGATTGCGTCGGCTAGCTTGATGGGCTCATCGGATCCAATCAAGAATTGTTTGCCATCGCGCAGACCAACAATCACCGCATCGCGGCCGGACACACTGTAGAGCCAACCCCGAGTCGTGATGCGTATGCCAAAACCGCTAATCAAGGCGGTCTTGGTGGGCAATACGCCGGCAATGTCGTCGAGTGCGACGCGTTTATCGGGCCACCCGAACAATCCACATGCAACGCGAAACTCTCCGTCATTTACCGTGCAGATCATCGTCGTAAATGCGACCGAAGAAACACCGAGCAACATCGCTAGCGCTGCAAACATCGGCAATGAGACGCCGACCAGATCAACACGAAAAAACAGCCAGCCGAGTATGATAAAGCCAACACTGTGCGCGATCAGGCTCTGTGTGCCGATTTGGCGATGGGAATAGTTTTTCTGCATGGCCGCGAGTATAGCGGCCATGCAGCGCACATCAATTGCGATTTTTTATACTTGGGGAATGGCGATGCCGCGCACTGCCACTTTCTCAGTATCGATCGTATGCGCCAATAACTTCGAAGCCTGGTAAATCGCAGTGATCGTGGGCGTTGGAACACCGGTCAACAGCCCAAGCTCCACGACTGAACCCACCAGCGCATCTACCTCTATGGCGCGGCCGGCTTCGACATCCTGCAGCATTGATGTTTTGTGCCTGCCGACTTTCTCGGCGCCTTCAATACGCTTTTCCAGGCTCACGCGAAACGATGCGCCGAGTTTTTCGGCGACGGCTTGCGCCTCTTTCATCATGTTCGCCGCCAGCTCACGGCCGAGCGGAAACTGGCAGATGTCTTGCAGCGTCGAGTGTGTCAGTGCCGAAATTGGATTGAACGTGAGGTTACCCCACAGCTTCAACCAGATTTCGTTGCGAATATTTTCGAGTACTGGCGACTTCAATCCCGACTTCGTAAACACATCGGACAAATCTTTCACACGATTGCTGATGGAGCCATCGAGTTCACCGAGCGGAAAGCGGTCGCCCTCAACGTGCCGAACCACACCCGGTGCCACCAATTCCGTTGCCGGATAAACCACACAGCCGATGATGCGCTCTGCCGGAATGCCGTCCTTGCACACCCCACGTGGATCAACCGCTTCCACCGTGCTACCGGACAGTGCGCCGCCGTGCTTGTGGAAGTACCAGAACGGAATGCCGTTCTGCATGGTGATGATCGTCGTCTTGGGGCCGAGCAGCGGCGATAACTGATGCACCACTGCCTCGACCTGATGCGATTTCAGCGCGAGGATCACACAGTCGACATGCCCGACTGCCGCAAAGCTATCCGTCGCCTTTGCTCCCTTAGCTTCCAGGATGGACCCATCATTCATTTTCACAGTCATGCCGCGGGTGCGAATTGCGTCGAGATTTTTCCAGCGCGCGATGAAGGTGACATCTTCGCCAGCATGCGCCAGTTTTGCGCCTACAAATCCGCCAATGGCACCAGCGCCAACGATACAGAATTTCATTCGAATCCTTGAGGTTAACCGCGACGAAAAGCAAGACTAATTGTGCATTGCACAATGAAACCGTAACGGGCGTCAAGCGGGAAAACTAATGCGGCGCAACAAACTGTTTTTAAACGCTTTTTTGTCTGCGCCAACGGCTATCTTATGTGGCGCGATTGCGGTTCGAGATTACAAACAGGACAATGCCTGCCAATATCATCGGCAACGATAGCCACTGCCCCATCGACATGCCCAGTGACAGTAAGCCAAGAAAGCTATCCGGCTCGCGAGTGAATTCAGCAAGAAAGCGGAACGTGCCATAGCCGATCAGGAACGCCGCCGATACCGCACCAACCGGTCGCGGTTTTCGTGAGTAGAGCCAGAGAATCACAAACAACAGCATGCCTTCCAAAGCAAATTGGTAGAGCTGCGAAGGATGCCGCGCAACGGGTCCGGCGGGGTCGGTTTGCGGAAACCACATCGCCCAGGGCCATCTGCTCGCGTCGGTGATACGCCCGGGTAATTCGCCGTTGATAAAATTGCCCAGTCTTCCGGTCGCAAGGCCCGTCGGCACCAGTGGCGCTATAAAGTCGGTGACCTGGAAAAAAGTGCGTCCAGTTTTATGGCCAAAGTAAAGCATCGCCGCCAACACGCCCAGGAAACCGCCATGAAACGACATGCCGCCTTGCCAGATATAGAAAATTTCAATCGGGTGCGCGAGATACTCCATTGGCTTATAAAAAAGTACGAAGCCGAGGCGACCACCCAGCACCACACCGAGCATGCCGTAGAAAAGCAGGTCGTCCAGATTCTCTTTCGTGATGCCCATATCGGGCCGGCGCTTCATGTGCATTCGCCCAAGCACGATGAACAGCACGAATGCCGCAACGTACATGAGCCCATACCAGCGGATGGCGATGGGGCCGAGCGAGACAGCGATTGGATCGAATTGCGGGTGGATGAGCATAGTTGATTTGATTGGTGGACGTGGTAGCGCGGCTACTACCCTTCACTCCAACCTTCTTCCCGAGGAAAGGAAGTTGATTTCACTCGGCTCTCCTTTGGGACATGAGCACACTTGAGGAGAAGCAGAGGCCGACGCGAAGCAGCGGGTGAGAGGCAGTGGTGAAGGAAAAGACAATTATCGCATCGCATTCGATCACATCGTGCTCTGGTCCAGTTTTGAGCGCTCATCGATCTCATCGCCCAGTCAGATGGATCAAAATTTAGTACGCTCCCGCACCACAGCGGCGTTTCAGCCATATCTGGCCTGAAACCGCTGCCAGCGCTAGATATTTCGTGCGTGGAGGGCCGGCTCGAGTTTTTTGCGCAGGTGATGCACGTACACCTCAACTGCATTTGCGCTGACTT
>JBDTPE010000151.1:0-6268 GCA_039932875.1 Betaproteobacteria bacterium
GTGAATACCTGAACGACATCGATTTGGCCAAGGCCAAGCTCAAGGAACTTGAAGCTCTTATGAATCCGCGCAAATCAGGCTAACGTTTATTTGCGATGATGAACGGTGTGGTCGTAAGCCCGCCCTGACCATGAATTAGCAGCACTGGCGCGCACTTCCAGACACTTTTTGTCCGACAGCCGCGCGCCAGTGCTTGCGTATTCCTTCCCGCACATGAGCGGCCTTGGGCAACGCAACTCTTCGGCTAGAGCGAAAATGCCGCCAACTTCTTCTTCACCGCAACGTTTTTCAACGTCACATACTTCGGCAAACCACCTTCATAGGGCGGATACGCTTCCCCCTCGATGAGCGGCTGCAAATAGTTGCGACACTTTTGGGTGATGTGAAAACCATCCGCAGTAATGAAATCGCGCGGCATTTTCTTTTCCTGATTCGCGACCTCGGATAGCGGCGCGGGAATGATCCTCCACTCGTAAGGCTTAGTCTTAATGCGCTTGATGGCGGGCATCACGCCGTTCATGCCTTGTACGGCATATTCGACTGCCGCCTTGCCGACCGCATAGCTTTGCAGCACATCCGTTTTGGAAGCAATGTGGCGTGCGGCGCGTTGCAAATAGTCGGCAACCGCCCAGTGATTCTTCAGTTTCAATTCGCGCCTGACCATGTCGGCGATAAACGGTGCAACACCGCCCAATTGCGCATGCCCGAATGCATCCACCAGGCCGGATTCGGAGACGAATTTGCCATTGGTGTTGCGAATGCCCTCAGACACGCCGATGGCACAAAAGCCGTGCTTCTTCACGCACGCATCCACGCGCGCGAGAAACTTTTCCGGCTCGAAAGCAATTTCAGGGAACAGCAAGATCTGCGGCGCGTCACCAGCCTTCGCGGCGGCGAGACCGCACGCCGCCGTAATCCAGCCTGCATGGCGGCCCATCACCTCAAGTACGAATACTTTCGTAGAAGTTCTGGCCATCGACACCACATCGAGGCCCGCTTCGCGCATGCTAACTGCAACATATTTCGCGACCGATCCAAATCCGGGTGAGCAATCGGTAATCGGCAAATCGTTGTCTACGGTTTTAGGCACATGCACGGCGATAAGTGGGTAACCCATCGAATCACTGAGCTGCGAAATCTTCAGGCAGGTATCAGCAGAGTCACCGCCACCGTTATAGAAAAAGTAGCCGATGTTGTGCGCCTTGAAAACTTCGATCAGCCGCTCGTATTCGCGACGATTGGTATCCGGGCTTTTGAGCTTGTAGCGGCACGAGCCGAATGCGCCTGCCGGGGTGTGACCCAGTGCCTTGATATTAGCGATCGATTCCTTGCTGGTGTCGATCAAATCTTCAGTCAGCGCGCCAATGATGCCGTTGCGACCTGCATAGACCTTGCCGATCTTCTTCGGAAATTTCCGCGCCGTTTCAATTACGCCCTGTGCGGATATATTGATGACGGCCGTCACACCGCCGGATTGGGCGTAGAAAGCGTTCCTAACTGATCCATCTGTCTTCATCGAAACCTTTCCTGACTATGCCGAGAGCGCAGCAAAAATACTGTCTCTGACTTCTTCAACTTTGCCAACGCCGGCAACACATACGTAGCGAGGCGTTCCCGGCGCACCAGATTTGGCCCAGTTGCCGTAGTAGTCGATGAGTGGTTTGGTTTGCTCGTGATATACCGCGAGCCGTTTCTTGACTGTCTCCACTTTGTCGTCATCACGTTGAATTAATTCTTCACCTGTAACGTCATCCTTTCCGGCAACTTTGGGCGGATTGAACTTGACGTGGTACGTGCGTCCTGAGCCAGGGTGCGTGCGGCGACCCGACATGCGCTCGACAATTTCACCATCATCAACCGCGATCTCAACTACGTAGTCCAGATCCACACCCGCCAATTTCATAGCATCGGCCTGCGGGATCGTGCGGGGGAAACCGTCGAACAGGAAACCGTTGGTGCAATCGGCTTCCTTGATCCTTTCCTTGACGAGTCCAATGATGATTTCATCTGATACCAGCGCACCGGAATCCATGACTTTTTTCGCGGCAACTCCCATCGGCGAGCCGGCCTTTACCGCTGCACGCAACATATCGCCTGTGGAAATTTGCGGGATACCAAATTTCTCTTTGATAAAGGTCGCTTGCGTGCCCTTGCCCGCACCCGGGCCTCCCAACAAAATCAGCCGCATGTCTACTCCCCGTGGTTGTTATTTTGATAGTACATTTTAACGGGATTTGCCGAACAAGCCTCGTACCCGCTGCAGGTCCTCGGGTGTATCGACGCCCGGGGCCAGCGAGCCATGCCAACGATGTACAGCAATAGCGAATCCGTGGAACAAAGCGCGCAATTGCTCCAGTGCTTCAACTTGCTCGGTCGGCGCAGGCGTCAACGACGCATAGCGTTTCAGAAATGACGCACGGTATGCATAGATGCCAATATGACGTAGCGCCGGAAAATTCTCTGGCAATACTGCCTTCGAGTGCTGGAAAGCGTCGCGCGCATAGGGGATAGGTGCCCGACTGAAATAGTGCGCAAGACCGGCAGAATTGCAAACAACTTTGACGACGTTAGGATTGAAAAACTCGTCTGCATCCAAGATTTGGTGTGCCGCAGTGGCAATTGCCGCATCAGGTCTGGCAGCCAGCGTTTCGGCCACTTTAGTGATCAGTTGCGGATCGATCAGCGGCTCATCGCCCTGCACATTGACCACAATGGCATCATCTTCGAGTGCCAGTTGCGCAACGACCTCAGCGATTCGATCGGTTCCTTGCGCGTGATCGCTTCGTGTCATCAACGCGAAATGACCGTGCAACTCTGCGGCCGCTTTCACGCCTGGATGATCCGTTGCAATTACGACGCGTTGGGCACCGGACTCGCGCGCTTGGTCGGCGACCCGCACCACCATTGGCTTGCCCGCAATATCGACGAGCGGTTTTCCGGGCAAACGCGTCGACGCAAAGCGTGCCGGTATGACGGCGATAAACTCAAGACCCACAAATTTCCTTCGCGGCCAACACAGCGACAGCTACCCGCGCACTTCTTCCGCGTTTAGCTCCCTCGCCTCGTCGGCCAGCATGACTGGGATGCCATCGCGAATCGGGTAGGCCAATCGCGCCGAGTAAGAGATCAGTTCGGACTTATCGGCCGACATCGTCAATGGCCCTTTGGTGACCGGGCAGACGAGAATTTCGAGGAGCTTTGGGTCGAGCGACATGATCTGGCTTTCAATGGAAAAGTTTCTTCATTACAAATTCGAAAAATTGTTCCGGCAACACGGCATCTACTCGCATAAACCACATTCGCTCATCGGCGAATGTGCCACATTTTACCGCGTCCTTTTCCGTCATCAGAATAATCGCGGCCTCTGGTCCAGGCATATCGCTGGCGGAGAAATTGTGGTGATCAGGAAACGCTTTTGATCCAGCCAACACAAATCCGAGTGCACCAACGTGGGAAAAAAAACGCTGAGGATGGCCGGTACCGGCAATTGCATGAATGCGGCTTCCTTCAAATTCGGTTAGTGCTGCGTCCACGCTCAACCACCGCTCTGTCTTCACATTGATCAAAATCTCATTTGCCAACACCATGTGAAACGTCGGAACTTCGTTTGAAAACGGCACCGTACTTTTGCCGCTATCGCCATTGATGACGATGGCATCGACTGACTTCAACCGAGAGGGCGGCTCGCGAAGCGGTCCGGCGGGTAGCAAGGCACCGTTGCCCAGTCCGCGCGCACCGTCGATAACGCAGATTTCGAAATCGCGCTGCAACGCGTAGTGTTGCAGCCCGTCATCGCTGATAATCGCCTTGACTTCAGGGTATATGAGCAAGAGCTGCTCGACCGCTTTGAACCGATCGTCACAGACGAATACAGGAACATCAGAGCGGTTGGCGAGCAGGCTTGCTTCATCGCTTAGTGAAGCACCTGTTTTGGTGTCTGGCAAGATCTGGATCGCTTTGCTCCCGCCTTCGCCAGAGCCACGCCGGTATCCGCGCGTCACAATCCCGCATTGCAGGCCCCGCGCTTTTAGTGCCTCCGCCAACGCCAGTACCAATGGCGTCTTACCTGTGCCCCCAACAGTAATATTGCCCACGACGATGACGGGAATGCCGGCAGGATGCGATTCCAACAGGCCCGCACGATACCCACGGCGACGAATTGCGACCAGTAATCGGAACAGCCACGAAACCGGTCTCAGCAGAATTTGCCAAGCGCTGGTGCGTTGCCACTCGCTGGTCAGCCACGCTTCCATCAGGGAAATGGGGAAAAGAGGGCAGCCCGCTATTTGCCGGCGCCTTTTGCCTGCGTAACAAATGAAATCTTGGTGAACCCGACCAAGCGTGCAGCTTCCATGATGTTGACGACAGCCTGATGTGTGGCACCGGCATCGGCACCAATGGCAATGACAGGGTCTTTCATGCTCCCCGCTGCCGCAGTTTGCACTAAAACATTTGAAAATGCTTCGACACTGTTGAACACGACCGGCGCATTGTTGACTGAATATTTGCCACCGTTATCCACGCCAATATTGATAATTTGCGGCCGGTCTGGCGCTTTCTCGGCGCTGGCCTCCGGTAAATTAATTTGTAATTCGGCGTACTTGGAGTACGTCGTTGTCACCATCAGGAAGATGAGAATGACGAGCAATAAATCTATTAGCGGGATGAAGTTAATCTCTGGCTCTTCGCGCTTTCGGCCCTTCTTGAAATTCACGCGCGATCACCATGAAGTGTCTCCACCAGACGAATACCCTGCTGCTCCATGTCGACTACCATCACGTCAACTTTGCTGCGAAAGTGACGATAAAAAATCAGCGATGGGATCGCCACAGCGATCCCACCTGCCGTGTTGTACAGCGCGACGGATATACCGTGCGCCAATTGGGCCGGATTTGCACCCTGCGTGCCTGACGCGCCGAAGATATCAATCATCCCGATCACGGTACCGAACAATCCCAACAACGGGGCGACAGTTGCGATCGTGCCGAGCCCATTCAAAAAGCGCTCCATATCCACCATCACCGCACGCCCAGCCTCTTCCATTGACTCCTTCATGACATCGCGCGAACTCTTGACATTGGCAATGCCCGCTGCAAACACGCGCCCGAGCAACGAATTATCATTTAGCTTGGTCACCAGTTCCGGCGTGGCACCGGCCGCGCGAAATGCCTGGACAGTATCCTGAAACAAGGTAGGTGGCAGCACTGAGCTACGCCGCAGCGTCCAGAACCGTTCGCCGATAATGGCCAAGCAAATTACGGAACAAAATATGATGAACCAGATGGGCCAGCCAGCAGCCTGAATGATTGAAAGCAAACGAAACTCCCTGCTTTTACGTTGATGATTTGCGGATGATATTGGCCATCGGATAAGTGCGAATATCATCCAATCTGCCAGCACTTTAGCCTAGGCAACACCGGTTTCTCAAGCGGCGTTAGCAGTCTACACCACGCAAAACAGGATCGCATGGAAAGTACACTCTGCCAATGTCGTTGGCACAGATTAACGCCGAAAATGCTGACGATGATCACATGGATTTTTTGTAACTGGTCGTGAACCGCGTCGACAGTATTGCGTCGTACCATCACGCCAGGACCCAGTCATGGCGCGGGGTTTCAGCAAAACACCGCGCCAGCAAACGCCAATTCGCGCATTTCGAAATTTCATCCACAAAGCTTGTGGATAACTCTGTGGGTTCACCATGATGAGTGATGCTAAGTCATGAAACTGTAACGCTTTTTTCTCCATCGCTCAATAAATGCGCTTTGATAACCTGAGTGTTTTCAATAACTTAAGAAAATGCTCCTAGTAGAACCGCGATGGTGCGACTCGCCGTGAATCGGGTCGAACGGCGATCTTGCCGCACGCCTGATCGGTCACGATGGTAGCATCGCGCCATGTCCGCAAAACCGCCCGTACAGTATCCACTCAGCGTCGAAAACGGCAGCGACGCAATGTCCGCGTTGGCCAACCCACGCGCCGAGCAACAGCCCATCTCGGTCACCGAACTGAATCGTCGCACTCGCAACCTGATCGAAGCCCGGCTTGAGTTGTTGTGGGTTTCCGGTGAACTTTCCAATTTGGTCCGTGCGGCAAGTGGCCACACCTATTTTGTCTTGAAGGACGACGCGGCGCAGGTTCGGTGTGTCATGTTTCGAAATCGCGCTTCTGCACTCGGCTTCAAGCCGGAAAATGGGATGCAGGTCGATGTCCGTGGTCTGCCCTCGCTTTACGAAGCACGCGGTGAATTTCAGCTCGGTGTGGAGGG
>JBDTPE010000152.1:0-6266 GCA_039932875.1 Betaproteobacteria bacterium
TGGCTCAGTTGCAGTGAAATCGATATCTGGGTGGCCGCATTTGAAAGAGTCTGGGATCCAGACTTCGTGTTTGACAGTCCAGAGGACGAATTACGTGTCGTAATCGGTTTGTTTGTAGCGTCGGCCCACAAAAGCAGCTTTCATGAGAAGCAAAGCAAGACGCTAAACGACTACATCGATAGCCTGCAAGACTTGATTGACGCGAACAACGACCCAACTCTCACGCTAACGGCAGGCGAGCTCATAATCGACCACTTGTATATTCGTGGTGAACATGAGCGTGGTCTCCTCGTTGAGTCGCAGATAGTTCAAAGTGTTGACATAACAAAATCCAACCCCAAACGAACGGCATTTTTTTTGGCCGAAGCTGCCCTGATCATTCATCATAGCGGCGTGCATTTGAAGCAACCGACCCTTGTGCGCAAAGCCGATCAGTATCGAAAACAGGCACTGCTGATTGCTGAACGATTTGAATTGCTAACAGTAAGAATTCTCTTGGCACACGTAGAAGCCAATGCCGCAATGCAGCACGGCAATTTGGAATTGGCCGGGCAGGTTTTAGATAGAGCAAACCTATTATTGCTGCCCTCGATGTCTTGGCAACTCGCCTGGCAAACGGCCCGCCAAGCTCGACTGCAGTTGTTGCTGGGACGTCCGTCCCAAGCATTGGACTTTGCGCGGAAAGCTATCGAATTTTCTCTTAAAGCTCATCAGCCGGGCCACTACTTTGCATATTTCTACAATATCGCGGCAAATTGTGCGGCGTGGCTCGAGCGTTATGACGAAGCAAATGAATTTAATCAAACCGCTATTGCAACGGCAACCACAGCTGAAAAAAGAATTTATCTTCTTGCCTCCAAAATGTTTCACGCACTACACGCGTTAAAGGAAGACCCCGACAAGGCGAATGAACAGATACGGCAATTCTTCCTGGCGCTGCATCAGCAACAGCCGCCCATATTTGGCGGCCTGATGCTGCCCCAACTGGCGCGTCTGTGTGGCGAAGCGCTAAAACGGGACATTGAGCTTGACATTGCCAAGGAATTGATCCGGCGCCGTAAATTGGCTCCGCCCCCAGAGGCGCCCGTCAACTGGCCGTGGCCACTCAGAATCAATGCGCTAGGCGAATTCAGTGTCACAGTTGCCGATGTCCCGCTCACCTTCGAAGGTAAGGGACAAAAAAAACCGCTTGAACTGCTGAAGTTGCTGGTGAGCTTTCAGGGTACAACACTCGAGCATGTTGGTCCGACGGTTCAACGCATTCTTGACGAGTTATGGCCAGATATCGACGCCAGGGACCCGCAGGGTTCTTTCGAAATTGCCTTGCATCGGCTGCGAAAATTGCTCAGTATCGAGAACGTCATTGTGATGGCGGAGGGACGGGTATCACTGAATCGCCAGCTTGCCTGGTGGGATGTCGCAGCTTTCGAGACGCTGGCCCACTCCGATCTTTTCAGCGACAGTCTCGCCGCTACCAAGCTTTACGCCGGACCGCTGCTGCGTTCGACTGCGTTTGCCTGGGTGGCCGCTCCGCGGGAACGCCTGGCTGCAACGTACACACGACTGATTGATCGCTGCGCGCAACAGTTGGAGAGCAATAAAGATTATCAGGGCGCGATCAGGCTTTATGAGGAGGCGTTGCAGCAGGACAATTTGATCGAGCCGTTTTATCGCGGCTTGATGCGCTCTCATCTGGCAATTGGCGAAAGCAATGAAGCCCTGCGCGCATATCGGCGCTGCAGGGATTTGCTTTCTGTCGTCCTTGGCACAAAACCAACTGCAGACACCGAGGCAATGAAGGCCCGCATTGCAGCTGGCATGATCCACGAAGGCCGGCGGTAGCGCACGTTTTTGGCTTGTTGTTCCACTTGTAGCGAGCGGGATGCGACTGCTGTCCTGCTACAATCATTCGAAATATGAAAAGCAAATCGGCGAGCGCGCGGCTTCCTGCAAAATTGGTGAGCCCGGATACCGGAAGAGCAGTTCCACGCACGCGTTTGTTCAACTTGATCGATGCACAACCCACGGCGGGCATCTGGATACATGGACCGCCGGGAAGCGGCAAGACCACGCTGGCGGCCAGCTATCTGCACACGAAGAATTTTCGCCCGATCTGGTACCAAATGGATGTCGATGATGCGGAGCCCTCGACGTTTTTCCACTTTCTGGCGATCGCCTTCGCGGCGGCAATTCCGACGCGTCACAAGCTTCCGGTTGTCGATATCGAAAGTCGCGGAGACTGGGTCGGCTTTGCGCGACGTTTTTTTCGTGCCCTGGTGCCGGGACTGAACGAACGCGATGTGGTCGTATTTGAAAACATCCACGAAACTAACGGGGCACTTGACGACGTGTTGGCGGCAATGGCGGTCGAAGCGGGTACGCAGCAGCGCGTTATTTTTACTTCGCATCATCGTCCGCCAGCACCTTTTGTTGACTTGCTGGTCAAGCGCCAGATCGTTGAACTAGATGCGGATACCCTGCGCTTTAATCTCGCAGAAACCGGCGCCTTGATCTCCGCAATCGCACATCCTTCGGCAGCGCCCGAGGACATTGAACGGTTGAACACGCTAACCGATGGCTGGGCGGCAGGTATTGTACTGCTCGGCACGCAGCCGCTCTCCGAACTGGGCGTGAGCGCGGAGCGGCCGGAATCGCGTGCTCGCCTTGCCGAGTATTTCTCGCATGTTGTCATCGGCAAAATGACTCCTGAAACGCGCAATGTCCTTGCAGCCTGCGCTTTTATTCCGCATTTCAATGCGGACCTGGCGAGCGCTGCAAGCGGCGATCCGCGCGCCGGTGAAATACTGGAGACGCTTCAGCGCAACGGGCATTTTGTCGAACGGCGCATGACCGACACGGGCACCGTGTTTCGATGTCACAATTTGCTGGCGGAGGCCTTGCGCGATCGCATCGGTGCAAAAGGTAGCAAGGCACATCAATTAGGGCTTGCGCATGCAGGTAACCTGTTGGCCAATTACGGCAGAATTGAAGAGGCCATACCCTTGTTGCTGGAGGCGGGCGACCACAATCGCGCAGCCGATCACATCCTGCAGGTTGTCGAGACGGTACTTGCCGAAGGGCGTCTGGAACAACTCGTCAACTGGATTTCAACGCTGGCGAAGTCGACGCGCGAAGAATTGCCGTGGCTAAACTATTGGCTAGGCCAGAGTCTGGCACCGACAGATGAAACGGCTGCCCGCGACGTACTGGCCAATGCTTACCTGCTTTTCCAAAAAAACTCCGACCAGCTGGGCTGCGTGCTCTCATCAGCTGCATTGGTGACGGGCATCGAATCCGGCTGGCAAAGCTTCGAGGGATTCGACCAATGGATTACGGCGTTATACGAACACTGGTCATCGGATATTGTTTTTCCAACGAGCGAATCCGAATTGCGGGCCATTTCCGGGCTACTCGTTGCAAACTCCTCAAGGGAAATGCCTGCAGGGCTGAACACGGATTTCTCGGCGAGAGTGGTCGCCTTGATTCCTCAAGTGCGAGATGCGAATGCCCAACTGCTGGCTGCGGAAGTAACCGTCAATTCGTTCTTGTATGCCGGGGAGCACGAACGTGCACTGTTTTTTGAAAATCTCGTCAAACACGAAGTCTCTATTGATCGCGCGAGCCCATCGCGAAGGGCGAACTGGCATTGGACTCTATCGATAATGCATGTTGTTGCAGCACATTCACTCCTGCGTCCGGAACTGATGGAAAGCGGACGCAAGCATGGCATCAGTGCAAGTCACATCGCTGAAATCCACACGCTGATCTTCATGAAAATCAGCATCGCTCACGCGGAAGCAGACCGGTTCATTCAAACGCGGAACGCTACAGACTTGAAGCGGACTCTCGACAAAGTTGAGGCCCTGATTCGACCGAACCGCATTCGGCAAATGGTTTGGCACCTGAACCGGCGCGCGCAATTGGCGCTGTTGTGCAGCGAACCACAAGCGGCCTGGATCGCGATCAGTCGTGTATTCGAGCTAACGCGAGAAGCGCATTTTCCAGACGCGTATGTTGCACCTTATTTTGGGACGGCTGGAAATGTGCTTGCACAATTGGGCCGCTATGACGAGGCGATAAATTATGTGGCGCAATCGAGCCGCATGTCGCGTATTGGGGCTCAAAAATCCAACAATATGTCGCTACTGTTCTTCGCCGCCCTGAAGGCGATAGATGGTAACGACGACTGCGACCGCACACCGGTCGCGGCATTCTTGCGTGCGATGCGCGAACAGCAGATGCTCGAATTTGGCCGCGTGATGGGCCGTTTGCTTACGCGTCTGTGCGCGATAGCACTCGCCAAGGGTATCGAGAGCGAGTTTATACGCAGCTTCATCCTGCATCGAAAATTTCTGCCTCCCACGAACGCGCCCGCAAGCTGGCCGTGGCCGCTACGGATTGAAGCGCTTGGAGACTTCAAAGTCGTTGTCGCGGATCGATTGCTTGGCTTTGAAGGCAAGGGCCAAAAAAAACCGCTGGAGTTGCTCAAGTTCATCGTTTGTTCGCAGGCGTCTGCGCACGACAACATGGGTCCGAGCGTAAAGCGCGTCATCGACGAGCTTTGGCCCGATATGGATGCGAAGGATCCGCAAGGCTCGTTTGAAATTGCTCTGCACCGCCTGCGCAAATTGATTGGTGTCGAGAACATCATCGTGCTCTCCGACGGGCGCGTATCGCTAAACAGCGAACTTGCTTGGTGTGATGTCACGGCGTTCGAAACATCGGCACGCTCCGAGCGGTTCGACGAAGTTCTGCGCGCAACGGCGCTTTATACGGGTCCGCTACTAGGCTCGTCCACGCATGTATGGGCTGCCGCTCCGCGCGAACGCCTTGCGGCGAAATTTGCTGCACTGGTTGATCGTTGCGCGCAGCAGATGGAAAGCGATGGCGACTATTCAGCCGCCATCACACTTTATGAGCGCGCCCTGCAACAGGACAACCTGATCGAAGCCTTTTATCGTGGCCAGATGCGGTGTTATAAAGCGCGCGGGGAAGTTAACGAAGCCAAGCGCGTGTACCGACGCTGCAAGGAGCTTTTATCGATCGTGCTGGGTGCAAAACCAACCGCGGAAACCGAGGCACTTAACGCGAGAATCGCCTGCTGAATGCAGTTTAAGGCCGCGAAAGAGTCAATTGTGTGGAATAACGCACAATGAACACGCTTCTTTTGTTGAATCCGTAGGTCATCGGTAAGTAGATCACCGCGACCGAACTCTATCGTCACCCCATCAACTTTGGGGGGGCGATTATGGAGAGTTTCGTTATTCGGATTTACCGCCGTTCGGACGCCGGGCAACCGGTGACGATCGGCACGCTGGAATCGATCGCAACCGGCAAGCGCAGCGCATTTCACAGTCAGGCCGAACTGATGGCCATGCTCGAAGAAAGCGCCGGCCAGAAAACCAGATCGAATTTCCGGCGAACGCGCAAGTCCTCACCGGGTGGCGCAACATGAGCGCCCTGACTATCGGGTCGATGCCGACAACGCCTGTGCACCCGTTCAGCGTCTTGATGGTGAGGATCGCCGATGGCGATGAACAAGCCCTGGCGGAACTTTATCGCCACATGAAACGCAAGATCCATGCTTTTGCGCTTCGCTACCTCGATGACAACGATCTTGCTGAGGGCATCGTCGTCGAAACGATGTTCGAAGTCTGGAAAAATGCCGCCCGTTTCAACGGCGGCTCGGCAGTCAGCACATGGATACTTGGCATCGCTCGTCACAAGGCGCTGGACGAAGTGCGCCGGCATGCGCGTTTTGTGCCCTACGACGAAACCATGGGGATGGAAATCGAGGACGAGAGCGCATCGGCCCTCGATACGATGGCCGCACGGGAAACGCGAACCCAACTCGAAAACTGTATCCGGCACCTGCCGCTCGCACAACAGGAATGTATCCACTTGGTGTTCTTCGAAGAACTCTCGCTAGCCGATGTCGCCGATATTCAGGGGGTGCCGGAAAACACCGTCAAGACCCGTCTGTTTCACGCCCGACGCAAACTGAAATGCTTGCTGGATCGTCACGCCTCAAATTTACGTGAGCTGGTTTGCTAGGTATTGGGCGCCTCATGTTCGAACGCATGTTCACGCACCAGCGACATCAGGCGACGCAAGCCAGACTGCCCACAGACGGCAATGGGTTTGTTGCTGATACTGCGCGCGAGTGTCATCACACCATCAAGTTCGACGCGGCACTGCGCGTTGTCTTTTAGCCAGCGAGCCATCTCGTTGCACTCTTCATCACACAAGGTACCGTTCGCGTACCA
>JBDTPE010000153.1:0-6264 GCA_039932875.1 Betaproteobacteria bacterium
GGTTAGCCTCTGATTGCACCTGATACTCCATGTCCTCTTCACGCTGGTTGCCGTTAAGGTTAACCTTTTTGGTAATGACAGCCGCTGAAGGGAGTGCAAGTGCAATGTTCTTGATGCGCGTCGCCATTTGCTTGTGCGCGCGACGCATCACTTCGCCAGCCGCTTCAATGTTGGCAACGTTACCGTCGGTAATGGTATCTTTCGGCAAGGGTTCGATGACGTAACGTTCTACGCGGAACACACCTTTTCCTGCCTCCGCCAATTCCACCATTTTGATGTAGGACGAGCTGATATCTACCCCAATCAGCGGTGGCGTTGTTGCGCGCAGAAAATCAAACTGGGATGCCAGCTTTTCTTTAAGCATGGTGGTTGAACTGCCCTTGTTGTATTGTGTACTTACGACTTACAACGCACAAATTACATTAAATGCTAGCAACAACCTTTGGACGTGTAAAGCAATTTCTTTCAAACCTCGAAAAAGCTTTAATAACGCTCGCCTTACTTTGTTCAAGCCATGATCTTGCCATTATGTTGTTTCAATGTACCTGCTGTCGGGGTTACTCGCCAGTCGCCTCGATATAATTGGTCGAAATTTGTCACTCTAGGCATATATGGCGCTTCGCTGGTGGTTTTACCCCTTTATCTTGCTAATGTCGCTGGCGCTGGTTGCCGTCGGGATAGTGATGTTGACAGTTGTGTTGCTCTATCCAAATCTTCCGTCGATTGAAGCGCTAACTGACTATCGACCGAAGCTTCCGCTTCGCATTTACACCGTGGAGGGCGACGTAATTGGTGAATTTGGCGAAGAGAAACGCTCATTTGTTCGTGTGCAAGATTTTCCAATGGTAATGAAGCAGGCTGTTATCTCTGCCGAGGACGAGCGCTTTTATCAGCACGGCGGTGTTGATTATCTTGGCTTGATACGTGCTGCAGCCACAAATATCGTGGCCGGCAAAATAAAGGGTGGTGCCTCTACTATTACGCAGCAGGTGGCAAGAAACTTCTTCCTTAGCAACGAGCAAACGCTCACGCGCAAAATTTCAGAGTGGTTACTCGCTTTTAAAATAGAGAAGAGTCTGACTAAGGATCAGATCCTGGAAATCTATCTTAATCACATTTTTCTCGGCAATCGGGCGTTTGGGTTCGCCGCTGCAAGCCGCGTTTATTACAACAAGGATATCGGGCAAGTTACCGCAGCGGAAGCAGCAATGCTGGCGGGTATACCCAAGGCACCATCCCTTTACAACCCGTTCAATAACCTTAAGCGAGCTACGCTACGGCAACAATACGTGCTGAGGCGGATGAGTGAGCTTGGCTTTTTGAATGACGAAAATGTCAAATCCGCCAGAGCGGAAGTACTGAAGTTCAATCGTGAACGCCAGACCTATTCAGTGAACGCAGAGTATGTAGCGGAAATGACGCGCCAATCGGTATTTGAGCAATATGGCGAAAAAGCTTACGTCAGCGGAATTCGCGTTTATACGACCATTCGAAGGATGGATCAGGAAGCGGCGCTAACGGCGCTACGTAAGGGTGTACTGGAATATGACCGGCGGCACGGATATCGTGGACCGGAGGGACTGATTGCAATGCCGACTGGAAAGGAGGAAGCCGAAGAAGCGATCGAAGAAGCGCTTCAGGAAAAGGAAATTGTAGGCGACCTGATGCCTGCCGTCGTCATAGCTTTGGATTCCAAGCAAGTGACCGCTCACACCAAGCGCGGGGATACTGTGACTTTGTCCGGCGATGCGCTCAAGCTCATTGGCCGCGCCTTGAACGAAAAAGCATCCCCGTATAAACCTGTACGCGGGTCAGTTATTCGATTGTTGTCTGACGAAAAGGGTCATTGGTCAGTCGCACAATTACCGAAGGTTGAAGCTGCCTTGGTATCGGTCGATCCTGCAGACGGCGCAGTAAGAGCTCTGGTCGGCGGATTCGATTTCACTGCCAACAAGTTTAACCATGTAACACAGGCATTGCGTCAGCCAGGATCGAGTTTCAAACCTTTCGTTTATTCCGCTGCGCTGGAGAAAGGTTTTACGCCGGCGACTGTAGTTAACGATGCACCCGTGGTTTTTGACCCTGGTAGAAATGGCGGGCAAATTTGGGAACCCAAGAATTATGACAACAAGTACGAGGGCCCGATGCGGTTACGTCAGGCGTTGGCAAAATCCAAGAATATGGTTTCGATACGAGTCCTCCAGGCGATCAGCCCCGCCTATGCACAGGATTACATAGCGCGGTTTGGTTTTGACCCAAAGCAACACCCAGCTTACTTAACAATGGCGTTGGGGGCAGGCGCCACGACGCCACTGCAGATGGCAGGCGCATATGCCGTTTTTGCTAATGGTGGTTTCCGCGTTAAACCATACTTCATCGCAAAAATCACCGACGACAAAGGTGGGGTTCTTTTTGAATCGTCGCCTGAACGCGCGGAAGCGGACAACACCGGCACCGACCAGGGCAAGAAGGCCGCCGAGCGGGTTATTGACCCACGTAACGCATTCATCATGACCAGCCTTTTGCGTGACGTTGTTCGATATGGCACCGCCGCGCGAGCAATGAGCCTAGGACGAAATGACCTTTCAGGCAAGACCGGCACCACCAACGACAGTCTTGACGCATGGTTTGCCGGCTACAACTCTGGCCTCGTCGCGGTGAGTTGGATTGGTTTCGATAGCCCAGCCTCGTTGGGGGAGGCTGAGACTGGGGGTGGCGCATCGTTACCAATTTGGATGTACTACATGGCGAAGGCGCTAAAAGGTGTTCCTGAGCAACCATTTGACGCGCCAACAGGCGTTGCACTAGTACCGCTCAATGGCGAACTGGGAAAAGATGGCAAAGCGCTGATGGAGTTCGTGTATGCCGAAAATGCGGGCAACGTTGGTGATGGCCCGTCCGCACTTCGGGAGGCAAATAAGCCTTCTGAAGAGGTACGTAATCAGATTTTCTAGCGTCGCGCCTACGCACCACACCGGAACGCTTCATAAATGACACGACGCCGACCAGAACGGTTGAGGACTTTGCCAGCCGGCACACAAAACCTACACGTTGATCGTCGCAGAGTTTCTTCGGAATTAAGCCATCTTGTAGCGCGCATGATGGCAGAGGAAGGCATCGTCAGTATCGCTGCGGCTGTGCAAAAGGCTGCGCGCCAAATGGGTGTCACAGAGCGCGTGGGTCTACCGAGCGAATCTGAAGTTCAATTGGCGCTAAAGATTTATCAAAGGCTTTTTCAAGCCGATTCGCAGCCGCAAGAATGCCGTTCGTTGCGGCAAGCAGCAGTCGAAATCATGTGTTTATTAGATCGCTTTTCACCCTGGCTCGTCGGCGCGGTGCTTGACGGTTCAGCCAATCGTTTCTCGCGAATCGAACTGGAAATGATTTTGGGCGATGCCAAACAATTGGAAATGTTCTTGTTGAATGCTGGCATACACTTTGATATTCACAATCGTCGCTCGACTTCTTCACAGCACAAGAGAACACTGACTGAAGTGTCGTTTTATGAGTTATTTTTGGCAGACGTCGCAGTTTGGATATCGCTATTCCCTCACAATGCGGCGCGCGTTTCACGGTCAGCAAACGGACTGAAGCACGCGCGCCTGTCGGAGGTTGAGGCGTTACTCGCGGCCTAAGTGGGCCTTGTTGCCAAAAGTGCAGCCGCTTCAAGCGCAAAGTAAGTAAGGATACCATCCGCACCTGCACGCTTGAACGACAGCAATGACTCCAACATGCAGGCCTGCCCGTCGAGCCAGCCGTTTTGTGCAGCCGCTTTTAGCATCGCGTATTCGCCAGACACCTGATAAACAAAGGTTGGCGCGCCAAAAGTGGATTTGGCACGCTGCACGATGTCCAGGTATGGCATGCCTGGTTTCACCATGATCATGTCGGCACCTTCCTGCAGATCCAAGGCAATTTCCCGCATCGCTTCGTCGGAATTGCCTGGGTCCATCTGGTAGTTTTTCTTGTCGTGGCTTCCGAGATTGCCGACGGATCCCACCGCATCACGAAATGGGCCGTAAAATTTGCTGGCGTATTTCGCCGAATACGCCAAAATCGCCGTGTGAATGTGTTGATGCGCATCTAGCGCCTGACGAATCGCGCCGATTCGACCGTCCATCATGTCGGATGGCGCGACGATATCCACGCCTGCCGCGGCCTGCACAATTGCTTGCTGTTCCAAAACGGCGATGGTTTCATCGTTAAGAACATAGCCACTCGCATCGATCAACCCATCTTGTCCATGACTGGTGTACGGATCAAGTGCAACATCGCAAATTACGGCAACATCCGGAAATCGTTTTTTCAGTTCACCCACCGCGGTTGGAACCAACCCTGACGGATTAAGCGCTTCTGCCCCGTCCGGCGATTTCTTTTCCGATTCAATAACTGGAAACAGGGCGATTGCGGGAATGCCCAGTTTTGCTGCCCGCTCAACGATTGGATACAACTCGTCCAAAGACAATCGTTCCACGCCCGGCATTGACGTCACTGACTCGCGCCGCTTCTTACCCTCAAGTACAAAAACCGGATACAGCAAATCCCGAGTAGATAGTGTGGATTCGCGAACCAGATCGCGCAGATATGCTGTTCGTCGCAGGCGACGCATACGGCGCTGTGGAAATTGGCCAATGTTCATGGATTGCAGATGTATTGTGCAGAATGGGGCCAAGTCTACAACATGCCGCGTAAAAAACATCCGATGCAGTGCGGTTGAACTTTTCAGTTAGATGCATATCTGAGATTGTGAGGCGTTCGCGCCTTCCCGCTTCTCCTCCCTGAGCGGGGGCCTTAATCTCATTTAGGGCTTTTACCAACGGTCCGGGTTACCCCTTTTACCCGGGCCGTTTTCTATTCTGCCGCGACCGTCAGTCTGCGTATCTGTAGGTCAATTGTCATGGGCAGTTTGCTTCATGATTTCCGGGCACAACTAACTATTTGACGCTCCAAACAATGCCTTTATGGCGCCCTCTGCTTCTTCCAATCCCTCCTTTTTCAAAGAAGAAAAAAGTTGTACTGTCGCATTTTGCCCCGATGCGTCCAACTGCCTGATCACCTTTCGAAGCGTGAGAGCCTGCTCGCCTTTTGACAGTTTGTCAGCTTTCGTAAGCAGACAATGAACAGGCTTCCCCGTCGGCAGATACCAGTCCAGTAGTTTTACGTCCAGCACTCTCAACGGGTGGCGAGCATCCATGATCAGTACCAGGCCTCTTAAGGATTGTCTGGTACTAACATACGCAGCCATTACGTTCTGCCAGTGCGCCTTTACTCGCGCCGGCACTTCCGCGTATCCGTAGCCGGGCAGATCCACAAGGGTGCGGTCATCGCCAAGTGCGAAAAAATTGATTAGTTGAGTGCGTCCGGGTGTTTTAGAGACGAACGCAAGCCGACGGTGATTTGCGAGTGTGTTGATCGCACTTGATTTACCGGCGTTTGAGCGTCCGACAAAGGCTACCTCGGCGCCAACGTCCGGCGGCAGTTGTTCCAAATCATGCGCGGACGCAACGTACGTTGCACGGTCAAATAGGCCCATGGTTTCCTCTTCGTGCGCGATCAGCTAAAATCATGTTTTAGGTCCACATTCCTGCAGTATTAATTCAAGGGCTTGGCGATGAAACGCATTCTGACAACTGTAGTATTGGCAATCTGTACATCATTGGCGCATGCGAACACAGAGCCTATACACGCTGAGTCGCCGAAGTCTGGCCCCAGCAAGGCCGAAGTCGTAGCCCGCGGTCAACAAATCGCTGGCGCAGTCTGCGTTGCCTGCCACGGATTGGATGGTATGAGCGCAATTCCGGCCAATCCCAATATTGCGGGAATGCCTGAACAGTATATCGCCAAGCAGCTCGCGCTCTTCAAGTCCGGTGTCCGGAAAAACGCAACGATGCAGGGAATGGCCGCTAATTTAACGGATGCAGACATGAAGGCATTGGGCCTTCACTATTTCGCTCAGCGCGCTAAGGCCAACGCGGTTGCGACCAACAAAGCGCTTGCCGAAGAAGGTCAAAAGATCTTTCGCGGCGGCATTCCAGCGTTGAAAGTTCCCGCGTGCGCGGGCTGCCATGGTGGCGCAGGTGCCGGAATCCCCGCGATTTACCCGCGGCTCGCTGGCCAGTGGCAGGAATATACATTGGGCTCTCTAAAGGGTTTTGCATCTGGGGAACGCAAAAACACGCAAATGCAGGCGATTTCGAGTCGTTTGCGCGAAAAAGACATGCTCGCGCTCGCGGAATATATCGCCGGGATGCGTGCACGCTAACT
>JBDTPE010000154.1:0-6253 GCA_039932875.1 Betaproteobacteria bacterium
GCTGCGAGATGAGTTTGCCGAACTGCATCGAGAAAGCGTCACCGCACCGTTTGACCAACGCAGCGGCGCTTGTCTCATGTTGGCCCAGCGCAAGTGGGAGCCGAAGAGCTTTGCCAACATGCGACGCAAGGAGGCATAATCGGCGATGACTGCTTTCGAGCGAATTGGATATCGTGCCGCTACTTCCGCTTCGGGTCGGAGACTGCCCTTCGAGGACACCGTGGAAATCGGCCAGGAGCGGTCAGATGCGTTGCCTGTAAGCTTTAATTGGCGTCGGCCCTGCGGCGCAGAAATTTGGGCCGATTGCAGCTTAGGAAGCCAATTGCAAGACGAAGTTTCTGAACCCCACGCTAACCATTTGACAAGATAAACGCCATTCGTTAGGCATCACAAAAATGCAAATTCGCGCCATACGTCCTACCGAGATTGAAGCCGCACGCGTGCTGCTACAGGCAAGCAACTGGGGCAAGCGCGTCGCCGATCCAAAGACGTTCGCGGAGTTAGTCGGCCGGTCGCAGATTGCTATCGTGGCGCTAGAGGGAGAAGAGGTCATTGGCTTCCTCAGAGCCCTAACTGACGGAATCTTCAATGGCTACATCTCAATGGTGGTCGTCGCCGAAGAGCATCGAGGCACCGGTGTCGGAACTGCCTTGGTAAAGAGTGTCATGGGCGAGAACAAGGAAATAACGTGGGTGCTTCGCGCCGGACGCACAGGCGTCTCTGCTTTCTACGAGCAGTTGGGCTTCAACGTATCCGCAGTCGCCATGGAAAGACCGGGGCAACGGGAGTGATGCTGCCTACCCTTCAATCGAGAGGACTTGCCCCGGCAAGTCGGGTCATGCCGCTCAGCCCAATCGTCAAACGACAATGCTGCCGATCCGGTTAGGTTCAAGGACTACTGTGGAGCGAATTGGGAGCTGCCTGCGAAAGACGGCTAGGGGTCGGCAGCGGAACTTAAAGTCGAAGTGCTAGGAGATTCGTTGTGGAAATAATACGCGCGGGCGAAGCTGCCACACTTTCAAATTCGGGTATTACATCGGCGCAGCTACTATTTCCGGAGAACTCCGGATCGAAGCGCATTACAGTCACTCATGTCTGCGTGGCGCCAGGCGCCAAGAATCCGCCGCACCGCCACGCGACCTCTGAGCAAATTTGGGTGGCCTTGCGGGGTAGTGGCCGACTGATCCTTGAAAATGGTGAAACGGTAGATTTTGCAGAAGGCGACGTGGTGCGATTTGAGGATAACGATCTTCACGGCTTTGAAAATACAAGTGAAACCGATTTCGAGTACTTATCTGTAACCTCGCCGCCAATCAACTTTCGTGAGGCATATGCGAAACAATGGAAATGACCGCTTAGGCGCGAATTGGAACCACGTCGCCAAGGACCGGTATGGGTCGATTGTTGCCAGTGGACGGCGTCAACTAGATAGTTACGGTGTTGGCAAATTGCAGCACCCTGCTTGAATACAATGTAACAACAGAAAGGAAATTTGTGAGGTTAATGGCCAATCGACAATTCTTCCGATTTGCCGCCGTCGGACTTTCGTTACCGACTACGCTTGCCTGCCGTGTATTCGACACGCTGCAAATCCGCACGCGACTTTTGGCTCGATGAATACACTTTCATTCATTCTATTTTTTGTTGCGTTGCCAGTCGCATTGTTCATTGCGTTGGCCGTCTTGATGCAATGGCGATGGATATCGCTATTGGAGGCCTGCGCGTTTGCTGTCACAAGTCTGACCGCAGGATTGCTGATAATCAGCAGTTTTCATCCTTGGCCATTTTTCACGGATTGGCTTGCGGGCGTCTTTTTCGTCTTAGTGCTGCCTATTGCGGTCACGATCTATTTTCACAAAGTTACTGCGAATCGCTTCACCGCCCTTTTCGCGGCGAGCGGCACAGTAGCGTTCTGCGCACTTCTGTATGGAATGACTAGCCAGTATCGCGAAATGGCGATGATGGTCGCAATTCCACTAATTCCCATCCTTGTCGCGATCTGCGCCGCAACTACCTTCTTGATCAAGTTAGGTGCGCCTCTCGAGCAAATACTGAATGCGCCGAGCAACGCTGCGAACCGTGTGATTGGGCGGCGGCTGAAAATTCTGGCGCTAGTCGCCGGCGCACATTTAGTCGTTACGGTCTGTGTCACTACGGGCTATGCCAAGGCGGAATGGGAGTACGATCAGTCGCTTTTGAGCGGCAAGGGCCGTTCGTCCGAATCGCTATTGCACGAAAGTCTCGGAATGGCCGCTCGAGTTGCAATGATGCCGCTCGTAGCACTGGCTAATCCGAGAGCGGGGTATGACGAACTCGCCGAACATCCGACTTATTGGATATTGTTCAGCCCGACGTTCTGGATTTCGGCAATATTCAACAGCTTGCTTGTTTCATTCGTCGCGCTATATTTCTTCTACGCGGTTGTTGGACGCAAAACGACTCCAGGCGAATTCAAGGAAGAACTCGCTGCGAGACGGTCCATCGTTCAGCGACATCGATACGTACTAGTGACGATTATAGGCGTCACATCTGCAATCGAAGCGTGGGTAACGCCGCCCGCACTTGACTTTGGTATAACCGGCACGGTGCTCGATGCACAAACGAGGCGCCCGATTGAAGGCGCTTACGTTCTGGCTATGTACACCAGTGGCAGGCAAAATCGTTGCGCGATGGCCAAGGGCATGCATACTGGCGCCGACGGGAAATTTAGCTTTCCTGTGACGGCTTTGAACTACACCAGTCCGCAAGACATTGCTGCTATCAAGAGTGGCTACTATGCAAAAGAAAACAACACGGTTCGGCGAAACACCACAATAGAATCCAATCCCAGAAAATATTTCTCAGGTCGAAATATAGTTCTAACGCCGCAAGCGGATGCGCCTGCTGATTTCACGCTGGAGTCAAGAAGCGACAACGTCTATTGCGAAGATCCTCCCTCGCAGGAAGACGCAATCGCGAGCTTTGAGTTTCTGAAGACGCGACACATGGAAATGAAGCGTCTAGGAAAGCAATCCGCCGACGCGCCAAAGCTTTGCCTGCTCCAAAACCAACTGCAGACGTTGCGGAATTCAGACACCAATTATTGTGACCACTAGAGCGAAATGCATGCACTTGCCTTCACTTGAAGTATGGTCTCTTGATGGGATGTCCTCTTGCCAAAATAGCCTTGTAGGCCGCACTGATTATGTCAGTTTGTCCGATCAATCAAGAGGATGGATGACCCATTATGAATTCAGCGCTTGTAATCGGAGGAACGACACGTATGGCAGCAATGGGTCGATAACGGAAGTACAGGAATGAGTCATAAATTTTCGTCATTGATTATCGCGGCGGCTTTATTGTGCGGCGCCTCAGCTAAGGCGCAAGTTCCTAAGGGATTGAACGAGGCAATCCAAGTTTTCGCAAGAGGCGAAAAGGTAGAGGGCTATTCATACTCAATGGCAGACTTAAACAACGACGGAAAGCAAGAAGCGCTCGTGCTAATGAGCGGCGATTGGTGTGGTTCGGGCGGCTGTTCTTTGGCAATTTTCAAGGCGACGGATAGGGGATTCAAATTTCTATCGAGCAGCACAATCAGCCAAGAACCCATAAGCGTGCTGAAGGAAGTTAGGTATGGATGGCAGACTTTGGTCGTGTCGACAAATTTCGATGCCAGGCAAGTGCATGCGCTGATGCGTTACAACGGCGCGCGGTATCCATTGAATCCGTCGATTGAAAAACTTGCTGGCAAGTCGGAGATGAAAGGCTCATTTAAGCTCATTTTTACGTCGGTAAATGGGCGAAATGTCGAATGACAGACAGCCTTACGAGAAAATTCCGCTCAGATTGGCGAACACCCGTGACTGTCTGGTCTGGGTCGAAAGGTGCCCGTCAAGCTGAACGTCTAGTACCATCGGCCAACGCAATCGTACTGGTTAGCAAAATCGGGCAAGGCGAACATTTCTCCTTAGCGCCTGCAGTCGAGTACGACCTTAATTCTCCACAGGTTTTCGACGTAGACTCAAATGGAGAGAGATAAAAGTCTATTTCGGCGACGCCAAAATCGGCACGCTACAAGCCGGTTAATAGGCGCTGTCGAGTTACCAGTTTATTGTCAGAAAGCAAGTCTACTCAAAGGAACACCGACTTCATAAATCGCTCGTCTCCGCATCGCCACCGTGTGCCTTTAAACGTGAACGAACAGCCAGTTATTCCGGCAGAGACTGAATGGCAAATGCCGTTTTCAACTTGTCATCCATCGGCGCACCCAGCGGCAAAAACCATTTGTCGTAGATCTTTTCTATGTCACCGCTGCGAAAAAGTTGCGACAGTGTTTTGTTGACGATCAATTTGAAATCCGCATCGCCCCGACGAAACATCAGGCCAAACGGTTCATACGAGAGTTGCCGACCCACCACGGCATAGTCTGCGGGTTTTTTCGCGTTCTTTGCCAACGCCAACAACTGGATGTCGTCGCTTACGTTCGCCTGTACGCGGCCGGTCTCCACGGCAAGGAAGCCTTCACCATGATCCTTTACGTTGAGAATTTTGATGCCGAGCTGTTTTTGGTCGCTGATGTTTTTAATCGTGCGCTCGTTGGTAGTACCTTGAGAAACTGAAACAGTCTTGCCTTTCAGGTCCTCCACTTCCTTGATACCGGAATTGACGCGAACCAACAACCGCGTACCACCAATAAATGTGACGTGCGAGAAATCGACCTGCTTCTGACGTGTGTAGGTATTGGTTGTAGAGCCACACTCCAGATCGACTGTGCCATTGGCGACCAGCGGCACCCGCGTTTGCGAAATAACCGGAATCTGCTTTACTTGCAACGCAGGCAGCTTCAACTCGACCTTGATGGCGTCGACGATCTTGTTGCAGAGATCAATCGAATAGCCAACAACGTGCTGCTGGTCGTCCAGGTATGAAAAAGGCAACGAGGTCTCGCGAACACCGAGTGAAATGGTGTTGCTGTCTTTGATCTTTTTTAGCGTGCCGGTAAATTCCTGCGCACTGGCGGTTGTTGTCGCAAGGGCAAATAGCATGACAGTAACAAGTTTCATAAGCGCTCCATGTGTTCGGGGAAGGTCAACAATGTCAGCATGTAACAGGCAAAGCCCAGCTTTTCAAATTCTACTTGGCTGGCAACTTAAACTTTGAAAAAAATGCTTCTGCGCGCCGCATGGTGTCTGCCGTCGCATCGACATTCGCGATGACGGCCGTGCGCTTGGGGATCGGCGTGTCGTAAGAATGCGTGGCGCCGGGATAACGGACAAATTCAACGTCGCCGCTGCGGCTGCCGTGCGCCAGTTTTTCGCAATTAGGATAGCTCACTTCCTCATCCTGCGTGCCGATCAGCAACAGCACCGGGGCGTAAGTCCGATAGTTGCTGCCGTAAACCTTGGTTACTGGTGTGCAGGCCGGATATACCGCGATCGCGGCGCGAAAACCGGTTTCACTTGTTGGCTTTTCCATGCCGGTAGTGTTCTCGGCCATGGTTGACAGTGCGGCGCTACCGCCGTTGGACCATCCTTGCAGGAACACACGGTCCTTTTGCACGTCACTTCGCAGGCGCAAGAATTTCAGGCCCATGTAAGCATCGTGTGGCCGAACCGTAATTTCGTTGATCTCCAGCGGACGGCTACCGTTGTTGGTGCCAGCCTCGAATCCTTTGGCGTAGCCACGCGGGCCAAAGGTATCGACAAACAGGCCGATATAGCCGCGTTCAGTCCAGAATTTTCCCCATAGCACGGTGCGCGATGATAGTGTCGACGCATCGAATTTTTTCGCGGCGGCGCTGAATACGCCGGAACGCCCATGGAGCATGACCACGGCGGGGCGCGGGCCGGGCCAGGCCTTGGCATCGGGCAGATACAGGTAGCCGGTTAGTTTGACCTTTCCGTCGGCGCTATCGAAACTGACGCTGTCGGGTAGCTGCGCGGCGCTGAGGCTGGAAAACATCGTGGCGGCAAGAAATAGCGTTAAGAGACGAAATGGGTTCATGGCAGAAATCATAGACTATTGTTACCGCTTCGTTACCGTGGTGAATGCCGCTCGCCTTTCGGTAACTTCTACAATACGATGCCGACATGCCGCCAAACAATCAATCAGCGCTCAATCCCGGCGTCGCCAAACGCGAAGTGTTCGCTTGGGCGATGTACGACTTCGCCAATTCTGGCTATACCACCGTCGTGCTGACGGCGGTATTCAACGCCTATTTCGTGTCTGTCATTGCGGCGAAAGCCGAGTGGGCGACATTCGCCTGGACGGCGAC
>JBDTPE010000155.1:0-6235 GCA_039932875.1 Betaproteobacteria bacterium
CACCCGATCTACTGGTACAGCGCGCCTTCGATCCTCAAGCACTGGTTCGATGTGGTGTTGCTGCGCGGCTGGGCCTATGGTGAGGGTGGGGTGGCACTGCACGGCAAAGACTGCCTGTGGGCCGTGAGTGCCGGTGGCGACGAGGAGTCGTACTCGGCCAGCGGCATGCACCAACAGCCGTTTGCGAACTTTATCGCGCCCATTGAGCAGACCGCGAGGTTTTGCGGCATGCAATGGCATGAGCCGATCATCATGCACGGCTCGCACACGGTAGGAGATGCCGAGCTCGCTGCGATGGCCGACAAATTCCGCTCGCGCCTGCTTACGCTGACAACAAAATCATGATCGACGCACTCATCTATCTCGCCGCAGCTGTCATTTGTGTGCCCATCGCCAAGCGACTTGGGCTGGGTGCCGTGCTGGGCTATCTCATCGCCGGCGCGGTGATCGGTCCGTGGGGCCTGCGCTTCATCGGCGATATCGAAACAACAATGCACTTTTCCGAATTCGGCGTGGTGCTGATGCTGTTCGTGATTGGGCTGGAGCTTGAGCCCAAGCGCCTGATGACGATGCGCAAAAGTGTATTCGGCGGCGGTTCGCTGCAAATGGCATTGTGCGGAGTGGCGCTTGCTGGTGGCGCCATGTTGCTGGGGTTGGATTGGAAAGCATCTCTGGTCGTCGGTGCGGCGCTGGCGCTTTCCTCAACAGCGATTGCGGTCGCAACGATGTCAGAAAGAAATTTTCTGCCCACACCAACAGGCCAGACCAGTTTTGCGATTCTGCTATTTCAGGATATCGCCGCCATCCCGCTACTGGCAGTGATTCCCCTGCTTGCGGTACAGAGCCTGCCCGCCGCCAACGCCGCTCCCGCCTGGCTCCCTGCGCTAAAAGCATTCGGTGCCATCGCTGCGGTCATCGTCATCGGTCTCTATCTCACGCGGCCACTTTTGCGCATCATCGCCGCGACTGACCTGCGTGAAGTGTTCACGGCGTTTGCGCTGTTGCTTGTCATCGGCATATCACAAGTGATGCTGCTGGCCGGGCTGTCGATGGGTCTGGGCGCGTTTCTGGCCGGTGTGTTGCTGGCAAGTTCGGAATACCGGCATGCGCTGGAAACCGACATTGAGCCGTTCAAGGGATTGTTACTGGGCCTGTTCTTCATTTCTGTCGGCATGGCGATTGATTTCGGTCTGTTGCTAAGCCAACCGGGTATGGTGGCGCTACTATTGTTCGGCTTTATCGCCTTGAAAATTGTCATGCTGTGGGTGACGGCGCGCACGCTCGACATCAGCAGCAAGCAGCGCTGGCTATTCGCCATATTGCTTTCGCAAGGTGGCGAATTCGCGTTTGTGGTATTCGGTGCCTCGCGCATGGCGGGCGTGCTCTCGCGCGAATGGGAGGCTTTGCTGACCATGGCCGTCGCTCTCTCAATGGCGACCACACCGCTGTTGCTGATCGCGCACGACTGGTGGATGGCGCGGATGGAGTGTGCCAAGGGCGGCAAGGACGAAGCCGATGTCATCGACGAAAAAGACGCGCCGGTCATCATTGCGGGCTTTGGCCGTTTCGGACAAATCGTCGGTCGCCTGCTACTGGCCAATGGTGCGCGCGCGGTGGTGTTGGATCACGACCCCGATCAAATCGAGTTGCTGCGTAAATTCGGTACCAAGGTTTTTTATGGTGATGCCACGCGGCTTGACCTCTTGCACGCCGCTGGCGCCAAACACGCCACGCTGCTGGTGAACGCCATCGACGACGTGGAAGATAGTCTGAAGCTAACCGATATCGTGCGCGAAAATTTCCCCAACCTCAAAATCGTTGCTCGCGCGCGCAACGTTACCCATTACGTCGAATTGCGGCAACGTGGTGTGGAAATCGTCGAACGTGAGACCTTCGAGTCCGCCTTGAAAGCGGGCCGCCGCGCGCTGGAAGTGCTGGGAATCGATCGTTTCCGTGCTCGCGACATGGCTAATATTTTCCGGCGGCACAATATCAGTGTCACGGAGGCCATGATCCCGCACTTCGACGATGACGACAGACTGGTATCCGCCGCCAAGGCCGGTCGCGATGCACTCGAACAGCAATTTGCCAAAGACCGAAAACAGTTTGAGCATGAGCACACGAGCGTAGGCTGGCATAGAGACGAAGCCGAAAAGTGAATGAAGTATCAACAACCAGTGAGGCAGCATGACACCAACCAAACGTAAACCGCGCGCCCTGCCCATCGAAGAATGCATCCTCGTGCTGCAAGGTGGTGGCGCGTTAGGCGCCTATCAGGCGGGCGTGTATGAAATCCTCGAATCCACGCGCCATGCGCCGAGTTGGGTCGCCGGGATTTCGATTGGCGCCATCAATGCCGCGTTGATCGCCGGCAATGCACCCGAGCGTCGCGTGGAGCGCATGCGCGAATTCTGGAATATGGTTTCCTCGAAGTTTGTATCGCGTCCAACCGGTAGCGCCGCTTCGCAACGCAATCTGCACAACGAAACCAGCGCTTCGATGACGATGGCCTTCGGCCTGCCGGGGTTTTTCTCGCCGCGCTTTCCACCGGCACCGTTTCAGCCGCAAGGCTCACCCGGCGCCATTAGTTACTACGACACCGCGCCTTTGCTGGAAACATTGACGAACATGGTTGATTTCGACCTGCTCAATTCAGGCAGTGTCCGTTTGTCGGTCGGCGCCGTCAATGTGCGGACCGGCAACTTTACTTACTTCGATACCGCCCAGCAGCGGGTCGATGCGCGGCATATCATGGCTAGCGGCGCGCTGCCGCCCGGGTTTCCGCCGATCGAAATCGATGGCGAGTTTTACTGGGACGGCGGCCTGGTCTCCAATACACCGCTGCAATTCGTGCTCGATCAGCCGGGGCCGCACCATCGGCTGGTGTTTCAGGTGGATCTGTTTTCGGCGATGGGGCAGATGCCGACCAATCTGCTACAGGTGACGGAACGCGAAAAAGAAATCCGCTTTTCCAGCCGGACTCGGCTAAACACCGACAGTGAGTTGAAGAAACAAGCGAGCGCCCAGGCCGCACGCCGGCTGCTTGCGAAACTCCCCGAAAAGCTAAAGAAGGATCCGGACGCGTTGGCCTTGCTTGCGCGCCGACATGAAGCTGCCGTCTCGGTTGTCCACCTTATTTATCGCAGCAAGAATTACGAGAGCCAATCGAAGGACTACGAATTCTCGCGCGCGTCGATGGAAGATCACTGGCAGGCCGGTAGTGACGACATGTCGCATTCGCTGCACCATCCACTATGGCTCGGACGCAAACAGCCGTCCACCGGCGTCCATACCTTTGATCTCGCGTTTGATGGGCCAGCAACGGACAAAACTGTTGTGACCAAAGAGTGACGATTGCGGACGCCTTGCGGAGCTTCACCGACAGTTAAGTCCGCGAACTATCGTGTCCGATTGCTATCTCACCGTATCCCATTCCGGAAAAACCATCATGAAGCTCAATGACAAAATCTGCGTCGTCACCGGTTCTGCCAGCGGCATCGGCAAGGAAATCGCTCTCACCTACGTGCGCGAAGGCGGCAAGGTAGTCATCGCTGACCTTAACATTGACGCCGCCAAAGCGGTCGCAAACGAAATCATGGCAGGGGGCGGCCAGGCGATGGCAGTGGCCATGGATGTGACCGACGAGGCTCAGGTCAATGCCGCCATCGCCAGCGTCGTCGAGACGTGGGGCGGTGTCGATGTACTCGTCAGTAATGCCGGTATCCAGATCGTGCATCCGCTGGAGGATTTTCCATTCGCCGAGTGGAAGAAGTTGCTCGCGATTCATCTCGATGGCGCGTTCCTCACCACCAAGGCCTGCCTGCCGCATATGTACGCCTCCGGCAATGGTGGCAGCATTATTTACATGGGATCGGTGCACTCCAAGGAAGCATCAATGCTCAAAGCGCCTTACGTGACAGCCAAACACGGCTTGATCGGACTCGCGAAGGTGGTGGCGAAGGAAGGTGCTAAGCACAAGGTCCGCGCCAATGTTATTTGTCCCGGTTTCGTACGCACGCCGCTGGTGGACAAGCAGATCCCCGAACAGGCAAAAGCGCTTGGAATGAGCGAAGCCGACGTGATCAAAAATGTGATGCTGAAAGAAACCGTCGATGGCGAATTCACCACCACACAAGATGTCGCGGAGGTCGCGTTGCTGTTCGCAAGCTTCCCATCGACCGCGCTGACCGGGCAATCGCTGGTTGTGAGTCATGGCTGGTTTATGCAGTAGCGATTGTCAGTTACTCATGCACTCGCAATGTTATGCGTCGTCGCAACGGTCGCCAAAAGCTCACGGCAGGCGATGGCCTCGGGCACGTTCTTGAACTGTAGAGCCCCAAGATCACGGTAGTTGGCTTGCGGGGCTGTAGCGGCAACCGATTCGCTCACGACGATTTGCCCCGGTGCGGCGCTGCCCTGGATGCGCGCTGCAATGTTTACGGTTTGTCCATAGATGTCGCCATCGTGTGCGATGGTCACCTCGCCGGTATGCGCCCCGCTATGCACTTGCAAGGCTTCAACGCCGAGTTGTCCGGCGGCGGGTGCAAAGTCGTGATGTAGTGCCTGCAAGACGGTGATGGTCGAGACTGCATCGTCAAACGCAAACATCACAGCGTCGCCCATCGATTTCACGATGCGGCCGCCATGCGCTTCGGTTAGTCGGGCAGCCTGGCGCTGCAATAACGCCGCCAAGAGCAGCGCTTGCTTCTCGTCTTTGGCCGACAGCGAGGTGTAGCCGGAAAGATCGGAGATTGCAACCGTGAGGATTTTGCGCTCACCCTCAATGAGTGAATCGAGTGGTAGGAACCGGCCGACGAACAGATTGACCGCTTTTTCCGCGCGATTCTTTATCGGTGCAATCGAGGCGGCGACCGCAGCCCCGGCAAGCAAGGCGCCGGTGTCCGGCGATAGATTAAAAAACGCAACGATTTTCAACGCAACGGTGCGCTCCAGCAAGACGAACAAAAACGCGACCACGAGACCCAACAGACCGAACACCGTGAGCTTGCGCGCGGCAAGCCGTGGATCAACTGCGCCTTTATAAAAAATCGACAAAGCAAGTGCGGCCACGAACGCGGCGACGAACAATTCTACCGAGATGATAGTTGGACCGATAAACAACACGATACCAGGCGGAACGATCGCCCTCGCCTCCATATACGGAATCAGCCACAACAGCAACGCCCACCATAGTGGCGACACCGCGAGCAACACGATGCCTGCAAACAGCATCGTTGCGTAAATCCAGTCGATCCTTGCGCGATCCTCTGGCAGGGCTTCACGATGATGGAACTGCAGATTCTCAAATGAGACTTGGGCACCGTAAACAAAAAACAGAAATACAAGCGCCGAAGCGGCTGAAGCGAGGATCTCAATAACGTTCCCACTCGTTGTCGCGCCTGCCATCGGCAACGACTCCCGCCCCAGGTAACCCGCAATGGCGGCAAAAAGAGCAAGGCCGATCGCGACATAGAACATCCTTGACGAGATCCAGATACGTTGTACTTTGGCCATCGTCTGCTGTGGCGCGCCGCGCCAGAGTAAGCGCTCCACCTCGTTCGGCTTTTCCGGGTCACCGCCGCGCTGGAGATAGACCCGCTTGCGCCAGCCTTGGCTCATTTTGGCGCGTGCCTCGGCCATGATTCCACGATAGTGTTGCAACAATTGTTCGTCAGTGACGCTGCGCGGATAGGCCCGGAAAAAGCGGATCAGAAAAAGTGGTGCTGCCAGATCGAGTATGTAGAACACGAAATCGAGAAAGGCGCACCAGTCATTGCCCCATGACCAACCGATCAACTGGCGATACACATCGTGAGTTGCGGCAAAGAAGAAATAGGCTGTCGACAGCGAACATAGGGCAAGTGCCGCAGCAAGGTAGCGGATGGCCGCGCTCTGCACGGCCTTGAGCGTGATGATGAGCGCGAGCGCGCACGCGGCGATTCCAGTGAACGCAATCAGACCAAGCGCCAGCCGCAGGAACCATGCGCTCCCCAGGTCGCGCGCTGATCGAAACAGTATCTCGACAAAAACAGGGCTCTCACCGCGTACAAGCGCGACTGGCGCGGGCAGCACCACGAGCCAATGCGTAAATATGATTGCTGCGACAATTGCCGCGCTGATCACCAACCATCTGTTCAGCAATGCTCGTACGATCTTATCAGCCATCCGCTGTACCCCCGTGAATGCGCCCGAACCAAATCGGCAAGCAGAGTATTTGCTATCAACTTGCCGTGCG
>JBDTPE010000156.1:0-6226 GCA_039932875.1 Betaproteobacteria bacterium
ACGCGAATCAACAACGATTTTGATTTCCTCGTCACCAGGCACTGCGTTGCCATCACATGTTCGACTTCGGATGTACCGATACCAAATGCCAGTGCCGCAAACGCGCCATGCGTCGACGTATGCGAATCGCCGCAAACGACAGTCATGCCCGGCAGTGTCGCGCCTTGTTCCGGGCCGATGACGTGGACAATGCCTTGTCTCGCGTCGTGCATGCCGAAATAGTCCTGCACACCGAATTTGACGATGTTCTTATCCAACGTGTCGACCTGCAAACGAGAAATAGGGTCTGCAATGCCTTCTTTGCGCGCGGTTGTCGGCACGTTGTGGTCGGCTGTGGCAAGAATCGACTTCAGCCGCCATGGCTTCCGCCCTGCCAGCTCAAGGCCTTCAAAGGCTTGCGGACTGGTCACTTCGTGCACCAGATGGCGGTCGATGTAAATCAGCGCACTACCGTCGGCTTCTTCGTGAACCAGATGGGCGTTCCAGAGTTTGTCGTACAGGGTATGGGGCATGTGGGCCATCAAGGGCAGGAGCTAATCAGTGATTATACAAGTCGCACCGGAATTGTGCATCGCAACAATTCGTTGCCCCAGCGCTTGCATCACCAAACTTTATTGGCTGACTTGTAGCGACAGGTAGACACCTTTCTGATTCTTCTTGTCAGCGACTTGTCCGAGTCGGGCATAGGCCAAAGTCATCGAAGCGTGCTTATTAAAAATCCAGGCCGCGAAAAAGTCCGAGTAGTTGTCCTCAACGAATACCGAAAGGTTATCTGGCTTAAAACGGTACTCAGCGCCGATTGCCAAGGCATCACTCAGAAACACCGCAGCCGACGTTTCCAATTGGGCCTGATAGCGGTCACGCTTGTCTCCACCAAAACCCAACAAACCCAGTTGATTGGCCTTGGTCGCACGCAGTGTGGCGTTTAGCAATAAATTGCGCCCAAGAAATCCAGCGAGATAAAGCTTGGTCGCAGATATGTAAAAGTCAGTGCCGTTTGATTTTCGCGCGCCTAACGCAAATGGAATCGCCATGTCGCGATTTCGTTTGTGTTGTATTCCCAACGCGATTTGCGGCATCCAGCTATCTTGATCGACGACAGCATCGCCCGCGACCTTGACTTTCGCACCCAAGATATCCTGTCGAATCGCTTGGCCGGGAACGGTCGTGCCGAGGCTAAACAGTTGACGGGTCAGTGACAGCTCAACGCGATCATGCACGCCAACCGCAATCCCGCTACTTTTCAGGCGAAAGTCATCAATTTCGATGTTGGTATGAAACGCAGTCGCGCCGATTTGGTCACGTGTGCCGTCACCAGCTATGACGGCCCAAGGAACCAGACCGCCGCCAGCAGCGCCTTCAATCTGCGATACACCTCCGGTCGCCAGCAGTCGCTCACCGGCAATCGCGGTACTGTCCGTCGCCAACCAAATTGTGCAAATCAAAGCCGTCGCTAAGGCGCGGCGCAAAGCGGATTGAGTAACGTTCATCATTTTAAGATTAGAAAAAAACCGAAGCGAGCCGGTATCTAAAAAGTCTTGCGTTGCATATCGTTACTCGACATGGATAGCACGCTTTGCTGCACGGGCGAACTGAATATCATGGCAGCGTGATAATCTTTATGTACTTTGCACTTTAAGCAACGTATTTAGTGTCCTGATACTGGCTAAGCCTATCTTTTAACTTAAGCATAAGACATTACTCCATGATTTCAATCAACACACGCATTGCAATATTTGGCTTTTGCGCAATTACAGGTTGCACTCAAGCCCTTGCAGACACCCTTTATGAGCGGCTCGGCGGTGAAAATGGTGTCGCCGATTTTGTCAGCAAAACTATCGACCTCACTGCCAAAGACCCCTCAACCAAACGCAGCTTTGACAAGGTCGACTTGACGAAGCTCAAATTGAAAATTGCAGAGCATATTTGCGCACTCACGGACGGGCCTTGTAAGTACACGGGCGACACAATGAAATTGGTGCACCAGGGTTTGGACATCAATGAGTCCGAGTTTTTTGCTATGGTAGAAATACTACGCGGTACACTCAATCGAGCGGATGTACCGGAGAGCGCAAAGAATGAACTGCTGCGCATTCTTGCGCCAATGAAACGCGACATTGTGTCAAAGTAATCCGGAATCGGGCTGGCAACGTATCGGTTCTCATGAATACCATACAGAAGCCAAATAAAACATTCGTTGCGCAGGCATTGCGCAGCATATGCATTAGTGTCGCCGCGTTGATGTGCGCCCCACCCCTAATGGCTGCGCAAATTTCCGTGCAAGTAAACGAGCCGGCTGGCATCGCCGTGGCAGAGGCAGTCGTCTATGCCAGCGTAATTTCCGGGACAGCGCCGGCAAAGCCAAAACGCGAGATCGCCGTCGAGCAAGTCAACAAGGAATTTGTTCCGCTGATCAGCGTCATTCAGGCGGGCACCCTGGTCAACTTCCCTAACCGAGATAAAGTTCGCCATCATGTTTATTCCTTTTCACCTGCCAAGACATTTGAAATCAAACTGTATTCAGGTGTACCAGGCAAGCCCATTATGTTCGACAAGCCCGGTGAGGTCGTTCTCGGTTGTAATATTCACGACAGCATGATCGCTTATGTACTGGTGGTAGACACTCCCATCTTTGCGAAAACGGATAAACGTGGTTCAGCTGTTCTCGATGGACTCTCGCCTGGCGAGTATGAAATTCACGCATGGTATCCAGGCATGCCAGCCTCCGCACTGCCCGCCTCCCAGAAAGTAAAGCTATCTGCGACCGACGCGCCAGCGATCACTTTCACCTTCAGTGCCAAGCTGCAAAGTCCGTCAGCGTCAAAGCCCGGCCCCGGGAAATGAAGGTTTTTCAATTTGGTCGACTTGAAAAACGTATCGTCGTTTTTTTTGTCGGCTTATTGATCTTCGTTCAAACAGCGGGGTTCTTCACCATCAGTTATGTAATCGAAGAAAATGCACGGCGCAATCTTCGTGACGAGCTAAATGTCGGTGCGCGCGTATTCAAGCGTTTGCTAGACCAGAAAGAGCAACAACTCATTTCCGCAACCAACGTCCTGACTCGCGATTTCGGCTTTCGGGAATCCGTTGCCACCCGTGACAAAGGCACCATTGTCGATGTGCTTAAGAATCACGGTAATCGCATATCTGCCAGTCGCCTTGCTCTCGTCGATATGAATAACGTTGTCGCAGCCGACACCGTGCAGCCTGAATTGATTGGCAAGGAATTTGCGTTTCCCGACCTTATCGCACAAGCGGCTACCAAAAATTCAGTGTCGGCGATACGCGTTATTGATGGCAACATCTATCAACTCGTTATCGTACCGGTATTGGCACCGGTACCTATCGCCTGGGTTGTTATTGGTTTCGTCATCGATAACGGAACAGCAAATGACCTTAAAGGCATTACCGGACTGGACGTTTCTTTCCTCGGAACCACAGATAGCCAGTCACCGCGTGTGTTTGCGACGACGCTGACAGCTGACAATCGCAACAATTTGCAGATAAAGTCAGCCGACCTTCTAGCCGCTACCGGCAATAGTGTTTCTGCCTTACTGGGTCGTGAGGAATTTGAAGTCCTCGCAACGACCATCGACAGATACCCGGAAAGCATCGGCAATGGCCGCGTATTTGCCGTATTGCAGCGCTCGGTCGGCGATGGATTGCAGCCCTACGAGGCGCTCAAAGTTGCGCTATTGATACTGGGTGGCTTGAGCTTGCTGGTGACGTTGATTGGTAGCATCCGTATTGCCCGCCGTATTACCCAGCCGGTGCGCAAGCTGGCACTGGCGGCACGCGAAGTCGCCGCTGGCAACTATGGCGCGCCTATCGTGTTAAAGCAGGACGACGAGATCGGAGAACTTGCGACGGCGTTCAACAATATGTCTATCGGTCTCACAGAGCGTGACCAGGTTCGAGACATTCTTGGCAAAGTGGCTTCGCACGAAGTTGCGGAACAGTTACTCAAACAGAACATCGAACTTGGTGGCGAAGAACGCGACGTCACCGTCATGTTTACAGATATTCGCGACTTCACTGCGCTTTGTGAAAAACATCCGCCAGCAGTGGCGATTGCACTGCTCAACCGCTATCTGACACAGATAAATACAATCATCGATGAACATGCGGGTGTCATCGATAAATACACCGGCGATGGCGTGATGGCGCTATTCGGCGCGCCGATTGGCCGAAGCGACGACCCTGAACGTGCCGTGCTTGCCGCCCTTGCGATCAGCCTGCGCATTCGCCAACTGGCCGTCGAACTTGCGCAAGAAGGGCTTCCCAATCCTGCCGTGGGGATCGGCGTAAACAGTTCGCGCGTGGTCGCCGGTAACATCGGCTCAGCGACCCGGCTCAACTACACGGTACTGGGTGACGGCGTCAATCTGGCATCGCGGCTGGAGAATTTAACCAAGCGATATGGCGTGCCCATCATTGTCGGCGAGGCCACGGTCGCCCAAGCGAGCAAGCTCGTTTATCTCGAGCTCGACAAGGTATGCGTAAGGGGCAAATCTACACCAGTACGAATTTATCAGCCTCTGGGGAAGCCGGAGCAACTTGATGTGGCCCGTCGCGATCTGGTCGCTCGCCACCATCGGGCGTTGGCATTGTTCCGGGCGCGCAGTTGGAATGCTGCCGAAGACATTTTTCGCACGTTGCGGCCAATATCGGGCTATTCGTCCATCGCCGACATCTATTTGACCTATCTGGCGGATTTCACGCTGCGGGAACCCGACGATAACTGGGACGGCGCATATACGCTGAGCGACAAATAATGCTGACGGATGTTGAGCAGTTCACCAGCGAAAGTGCCAAACACTAATATTGGCGGGCGTTTTCGGCACTTTTGCCGCCAAACACCGCGCCAGTGCTTGATCTACGTTTTTTATGCTTCCGACGGATCGGGATCGTCGGTTGCGGACCCGCGAAGCGTTAGCGTCGGGGCACCATCCGCACAAGCGGCAATTTTAGGCGTACTCGTAACCACATCGCCGTTCTGTGCGCGATGAACAAGCGCACGATCAATCAACACCAGTGCCAACATCGCCTCAGCAATCGGCGTCGCCCGAATGCCTACACAGGGGTCGTGCCTGCCGTGTGTGTTGATGACCACCGGGTTACCAGCTTTGTCGATTGTTTGTCGATCAAGACGGATCGATGAAGTCGGCTTGATGGCAATCGATACTGTCACGTCCTGACCCGTGGAGATGCCACCCAACACGCCACCCGCGTTGTTAGACAAGAATCCGTCCGGCGACATTTCATCCGAGTGCTCGGTACCCAATTGCGCGATGGAATGGAAGCCAGCACCGATCTCCACGCCTTTCACAGCATTGATGCTCATCATCGCGTGTGCAATGGCCGCATCGAGCCGATCATAAATCGGGTCGCCCCACCCCACAGGCACACCGCTGGCGACGACGTTGATCCGGGCGCCACAACTCTCCCCGGATTTGCGCAGGCGATCCATGTACGCCTCCAGCGAATCGATCGCACTTCTATTAGCTGCGAAAAACGGGTTTTCATGAACTGCGTCCCAAGTCTGAAAAGCGATCTTGTTTTCGCCAAGCTGGGACAGGTAACCACGAATAGTCACGTCAAATTTCTCAAGCAACCATTTTCGCGCCACTGCTCCTGCGGCTACGGTTGGCGCCGTCAGTCGCGCGGAGGATCGCCCACCACCACGATGATCGCGAATGCCGTACTTCTGCAGGTAGGTGTAATCGGCATGCCCCGGGCGAAAACTCTCGGCGATGTTGCCGTAATCCTTGCTGCGCTGATCCTCATTGCGAATCAGCAGCGCAATCGGCGTCCCGGTGGTTTTGCCGTCGAACACGCCCGACAGTATTTCCACGCGATCCTCCTCACGCCGCTGGGTCACATGCCGTGAAGTACCTGGTTTACGTCTGTCGAGGTCGGGCTGGATATCATCGACCGATAGCGCCATCCCCGGCGGACATCCATCGACCACGCAACCAATGGCCGGTCCATGGGATTCGCCAAAATTGGTTACTGTGAAGAGCTTGCCTAACGTGCTTCCGGACATGATCGCTTGCAGTGTAAAAGTTACTTTGAGTGTAGCACGCAGCCCTACTCCTTTTGACCGCGCCGAGTTATAGTAAACACGCAGTTATCAAGCATTGTTACGTCCAGACAATCCACCTCAAAACGGAGCGACCACTATGAGCAAAAGTAAAGATACCAAGAAAGCGGTGAAGAAAGAGCC
>JBDTPE010000157.1:0-6192 GCA_039932875.1 Betaproteobacteria bacterium
CCGTCATCGATACCGGTCGCACCTCACACCCCGACCTGGACGGACGTCTGTTGCCCGGCTACGACTTCATCAGTGACGCCATCGTCGCCAACGACGGCGATGGCCGCGACGCCGACCCCAGCGACGCTGGCGACTGGATAAATGCGGCAGACAAGGCCACCACAAAGTTTGCCGATTGCACACCTCGAAACTCAAGCTGGCACGGCACCCTGGTGGCAGGCGTCATTGGGGCATCCACACAGAATGGCCGCGACACCGCCGGTATTGACTGGGCCGCGCGCATTGTGCCCGTTCGTGTATTGGGAAAGTGTGGCGGCACTTCATCCGACACCGCCGACGGCATGATGTGGGCAGCCGGAATGACAGTGCCCGGTATAGCTGACAATCCCAATCCGGCCAAGGTTCTAAACCTCAGCTTGGGGGGGCAGGGCAGTTGTTCGAACACCTATCGAAACGCGATCAATCAATTGGTCGCGGCGGGTAAGATCATTGTAGTTTCGGCCGGTAACGAGAATACCAGTGCAGATGAATCTCCAGCGAGTTGTCCCGGCGTGATCAATGTGGCTGCGACCGCGCGCAGTGGCAGCAAGGCTTCATACTCCAGTTTTGGCAGCAAGGTGACGCTGTCCGCGCCAGGCGGCGACGGCGGCGATCTGGTCACGCTCGGTAATACCGGCACCACCGTGCCGGTTGCGGCAGCAGTAGTCAGTACCAGCGGCACGAGCTTTTCGGCGCCGGTCGTCACTGGCGTCGTTTCACTGATGTTGGCAATTCGTCCCGATCTCGATTCCGTCGCGATCACCCGTATCCTGACGGCGTCCGTGCGCCCCTTTCCCGACACCACTTGCGATACCACCATCTGTGGTGCCGGCATTATTGACGCCGCAGCCGCTCTGCGAGCCACCCGCGACCAATCCATCGGTGTGGCCACATTCATCGGCTTTCAGGATGCCGATATCGGTCGCCCGAATCCTGATGTCGTGTTGAAGGTCACTAATTTGGCTGGCGGCCCGGCGACGATCGGGACTTTGCAGTTCAGCAACGGCGAGTTTTCGGCCACGGCAAATACCTGCGCAAATATCATCATCGGCGCAGGAGGCAGTTGCAATATCACGATCAGGTTCAATCCCGCCGCCAAAGACACGCGTCAGGGTGAATTGGTATTTACGGCGAGCGATGGCCGCATTTACCGCGTGAGTCTGGCCGGTTTTGCCTACCCATCGGCTGCGGTCAGCCAGCGCACAGCGGGGACCGGCAGCGCGCCGCTTTACATTGCGAAAGCACCCGACGGCAACTACTGGTACACACAACCTTCTGCCAATCGCGTCGCGCGCATGACACCGGCTGGCGGGGTTGTCGAATACACTGTCCCCACCGCAGCGAGCAACCCGTTCGATATCGTCGCCGGTGCGGATGGCAATATCTGGTTTACCGAACTTGACGCGGGGCGCATTGGTCGCATCACACTCGCTGGAACGATCACCGAGTTCCCTCTTGCCAATACCAGCGCCCAGCCGCGCGGCATCACTGCGGGCCCAGATGGCAATATCTGGTTTACCGAAATCACCACCGCGCGCATCGGTCGCATTACGCCGCAAGGGACTATCACCGAATTCGATATTCCCTGGACCGGTGCTTCGCCACGCGGCATTACTGCCGGGCCCGATGGCAATCTGTGGTTCACGGACTCCGGTGGCTTGTCGATTGGCAGGGTGACCCCCCAGGGCGCATTTACGCGATTTACGATTCCTTGGGTAAGCGGCAACGTGAGAAGCATCACCACTGGCCCAGACCGAAATCTCTGGTTCACGGAATTGACCGGCGACCGCCTTGGACGCATTACGACTGCAGGCGCGTTTACTGAGTTCCCACTTCCGCGAGCTGGTGATGTGACGCTCGGCATTTCAGCGGGACCAGACGGCAGCATTTGGTACACCGCCAATGGTGCCAGCCGCGTCGGGCGAATCGATACGGTCACGGGTCAGATTTCCGAATATAGACTGCCTAGTGCAGGCAGTTCACCAGCGGGCATCACCATCGGCCCCAACAACGTGATGTGGGTCGCCACCAACAACGCCAGCGTCAACAAGATCGCCATGCTCTCCATCGCCGGCGTGTCGGGCGCAAATGTTTATAGCGATATGTGGTGGGCGGGGACGGCGGAAAACGGCTGGGGAATGTCTATTCAGCAGCACGGGCTGGTTCAACTCAATGCCATTTATGTGTATGACGCTGCCGGCAAACCGATCTGGTATGTACTGCCGGGCGGCGCCTGGAACGCCGACTACTCCACCTACTCCGGCGCCATTTATCAGCCGACCTCGGCACCGCTAAATAGCTACAGCGCTTCGCAGTTCAACGTCGGCGCGGCAGTCGGCAATATCAGCATCAACTTTACAAGCGACTCCACGGCAACACTCCAGTACACGATCAATGGGATCGCGGGACAGAAATCGATCCAGCGCCAGGTATTTGGACGCGGCACTTCCCCGCTAAACGTCGGCGACATGTGGTGGGGCGACACCGCACAGAACGGCTGGGGCGTCAGCATCACCCAGCAGCAGGGCATTCTGTTCGCCGCGTGGTACACCTATGGTGCCGATGGAAAGGCCACCTGGTATGTCATGACCGACGGCACCTGGACTGGCAATACCTATACCGGTGCATTTTTCAGTACGGTGAGTTCACCGTGGCTGGGAACGACATATACGCCCAGCCAGTTGCAAGTAATACCGGCCGGGACAATGACCCTCAATTTCAGCGATGCCAACAACGCGACCATGACTTACGCATTTACCAGCGGACCATTCGCCGGCACGACGCAGACCAAGCCCATCGTCAGACAGCCTTATTGACCATGCATTATCCCGGCTGCGAACTTTGCGAGGGCGACGGCGGCGAACTCATTGTTCGCCGGGAAAAATGGCGCCTGGTGCGCGTAACTGGCGCTGAAGGCGACGCCTATTGCGGTTTTTGCCGCGTGATCTGGAATGAACACGTCAAGGAGCTTACCGATCTCAACGCGGCAGATCGTCAGGCTTTCATGGAAGCGGTTTTTCAACTCGAAAGTGTTTTGCGCGAGGCGCTTCAACCGGAGAAGATGAATGTCGCCAGCCTCGGCAATCTGACCCCGCATCTGCACTGGCACGTCATTCCACGCTTTCGCGATGACCCGGCATTCCCCAAGCCCATTTGGGCAATTACCACGCCGCCCGCCAGCCTTGATAAACTGGCTGGAAAATCCGCAGCCATCCGTGCCGATGCAGAGCCGGAATGGGTTCGGGCAGTACGTAGCGCATTCGCGGCAGATTGAATATTGCCCCGCCGACTGGTTGGGCAAAATGGCAGCAATATGAACTTACAGCGCGAATCGGGATGGGATCGCAAGGAGATTTAGATGGGTTTGCAAGCAGCACCAAATGCCAAAACGGGGTCCCTGTTTTTCAACGATGCCAGATCCTGTAAAGACTGGTTGAAATCAATTCCATTGACTAATCTGCCGCAAGCACAGCAGAACCTCGTCGATGCCTTGCGCAATCTCAATCGCGACTCAAATTTCGATCCGTTGCAACGCTTGACATGCATGGAGCTCTTGCGCGACAAAGTCGGATTTCTGCTCAGCGAACAACGCAAACGTTACGCTGGCAAGACCATCCCCTTGACGAACAGTGACATCGCCGCCTGGAACGTGTCTAGCAATCTGATTTCGGAAATGGAAGCTGGCTACCGGCGCTGCTGGAACGATGCCACATTGGACGACGCCGCTCTTTTTACCCACCGTGCGCTGATTATCCAGCGCACTATCCGCTATATCGGCTTGCAAATGCTGATTGCCGGATTCATTTATCGGCGATTTGATCAGGCACTGTGGATGCGTCTGCATCTTCAGTGGATGGAAGCTGAAGGTCGTAACCTGACCACCAGCCGAGTCAAGGACTCGATCGGTGCAATCGATGGTTATTCGAGTGTGCAGCAAGCCTACACGGCGGTGTTGCTCGGACAAGCAGCCAACATTCATGAGCTCACGCCTCGCCAAATCGATTTCGTCGATGCCGTGTTGAAGCGCTTTGGCCACAAGGTCAGCATCGCCTACGACACGGAATCCAACTCGCATGGGCTGGTGTGTGCCGTTGATTTGCTCTCCAATGCAGGCGCCAGCTTTCACCCACTGGTTATGTTGGCGGACCACGAGCGCGCGCTGCAGATCGAAGATTTGGCTGTGTCGTTGCGACGGCGCTTGAAAAAACTGAGTTACGGCGAAAATCCCGCCTCGCTGGACCTGCCGGCCGATTGGAGTGTCGCCGACGCGCAGGCCCAATTGACGCGACTCCACCGCTTGTGGTGTGAGGGCACCAACGCCCGTCCGCCCGCCACGGTCCCTGAAGACAAGCGTGCCATTCTCGCCTTCGGCATCACCGAGACACATTACTTCGTATCAGGCACGCCATTTCAGCAACCGGATGTGAAGAGCGAACTCACGCGTCAAGAAATGGCCGACATCAAGATGTTCGGCAAAGTCTCGGAATCGACCATTCGCGCTCGCTACGCTGATTTCAACTACGGCACCGAAACATGGGGAATTGTCGACGAAAGCCGAGGCCATGTGCGAATGCTGCGGCCGGCCAATTCCGAGCACGGTATCGCCATTGGCAATCTGGTCGGCATCAAGCTCGGCAAGCAGGATTCGTTTTTTCTTGGCACCGTTTGCGAACTGGTAGAAGAACTCGACGGCGGCATTTTCGCGACCATCGCGATGTTGCCCGGGAAACCCGAGCCCACCACCGTTCGTTCATCCGAAGCGCGCAGCCGTAGCGCGAGCTATGTGCAAGGGTTCCGCCTGCCGCCCATGGACGCGCTCAAGATTCCTGAAACGCTGGTCGTTCCTTCCGGCCTTGCACAACGAGGCGGTAGCATCGACATCTTCCATGCAGGACATGGCAGCCCGAAAGAAGTGAAAGTCGCAGAGTTTGTCGAGCGTGGCGTGGATTTTGATCGGGTGACGATCAAATAGACTTTGGGGAAACTCTAATGCTGGCGCGGTTTTTCAGACGTATTCGCACTGTGAAGCGCGCCAAACGCCGTTCTACATCAAAATTCGAATGTTCAATTTCTGTTTTTCTCCAGCGCATCTATTACCAGCGCAGCGGTGTTGAACCCGACCTGATCGAATATTTCCACCATGCAGGTCGGCGAGGTCACGTTCACCTCCGTCAGATAGTCACCGATGATATCCAGCCCCACAATCGTGAGGCCATCTGCCTTCAATTGCGGGCCAAGGGCTTCGGCGATTTCGATATCTCGTGCTGATAGAGGCTGCGCCACACCGCGGCCGCCTGCGGCGAGATTGCCACGGGTTTCGCCTTCTTTCGGGATGCGCGCCAGGCAAAACGGCACTGGTTTGCCATCGATCACCAGCACCCGTTTGTCGCCCTTCGTGATTTCCGGGATGTAGCGTTGCGCCATCACCGACACCGCGCCATTGATAGTCTGCACTTCGATGATGGCATTGCGATTTGGGTCGTCGGCACGCACCAGAAATATTGACGTGCCGCCCATGCCGTCGAGTTTCTTGATGATCACCATTTTGTGCAGATCGACGAACGACTGCAGGCGCGCCATGTCACTCGTGACCATCGTCGGCACGGTAAATTGGCGGAACTTTGCAATGGCCAATTTCTCGTTGTAGTTGCGTAGTGACGCCGCGTGATTGACGATGCGCGCGCCCTGATCCTCGGCGAGGCTCAGTAGCAATGTTGCGTAAAGATATTCCGGGTCGAAGGGCGGATCTTTGCGCATCAACACGGCATCGAAATCGGTGAGCAACATTTCCGCTTCGGCAGTGACTTGGTACCAGCGATCGTTGTCGCCGGATACGGTAAGGCTGGATACGTTCGCAATCACCCTGCCGTCGACAAGCGCCATATGGCCACTCTCGAATGCATACACGTCGTGACCACGTTTGGCAGCCTCACGCATCATGAAAACTGACGAATCCTTGTGGGCTTTAAGTTTGGCGATAGGGTCGACGATGAAAGCTATGCGCATATTTTCTTCACTTCAAATGTTGCCCCCCTCTCCCTCGATCCCTCTCCCACAAGGGCGAGGGAGGTTTTAGCCCCTCTCCCTTGATGGGAGAGGGGTTGGGGAGAGGGTGAATTTGGAAAATCACCTTGCGTGAAAATTGGAACGGAC
>JBDTPE010000158.1:0-6181 GCA_039932875.1 Betaproteobacteria bacterium
CCTGAACGGATATTCAAATCGCGTTGCGGGAATGGAATCTCAATGTCGCGCGCCCGCAATTCGGTATCGAGTGCCCACATCAGCTTGGCATGTGTCGATGCCGGGCTGCTAGTCAGTGCCTGGTCCGCCCAGATGACAAGCTCATAGTTCATCGAACTGTCACCGTAGCTCACCAGCCAAACCGTGCTTTTCATGCGGCCTTCTTCAACTATTCCCGCGACTGTTTTGGCGGCAGCGATGCCAGCTTCCCTGACCAGTTCCTTTGGCGTGCCGTAGGAAACACCAAATGGAACGCGCATTCGCCGATGCGAATCATCGAGTGTCCAGTTCGCGACCCGGCCATTGACGAACTCCGAATTGGGCACCAGGATATCCAGCGAGTCATTGGTGGTCACGCGCGTGAAGCGCATGCCGATTTCCCGAACTGTGCCGCGCACGCCGGACTGCAGGTCGACAAAATCGCCGACCTTCAGGCTGCGCTCAAGCAGAACGATGATACCCGATACCAGATGGCTGAAGATGTTTTGCAGGCCAAAGCCCAAGCCAACGGCAAATGCGCTACCGAGCAATGTGATGCTCGTCAGATCAATGCCGACAAACGCTAATCCCACGATAGTACCGACGATCCACATGCCGTAACGCATGAGACGGCTCAGCATGTGTATGCGGGCAATCTTCCATGATTCGTCGGCGTAGTTCCTCGTCACGCGAATGAGACTGCGTTCAAGCAAGCTGGCGAGCCACCAGATGCCAATGACGATTGCAAAGGCGCCTGCGAAGTCGCCCACGCTGACGACCTTGGCGCCGATGTGAAATAACTTATAGCCGAGTAAATCCTGAAAAAACTGCAGGGATTCCTTCACGCGCCTTCGCCTCGTTGGCTAACAAAACTGTGAATCATCATCACCTCATCGCACGTCGCAGGACTTCTCGGCACGATTGCCTCGAAGGGTATGCCCCGTATTATGAACGCAGCGTTGATCGCACCACAATTTTCCCGCATGTCATCGGCCACGCCCGGATGCCACCACTTTTTTCGCGCGGTGATTAGACTTGATTCGGGCCAAAGCGACCTTGGCGGGCACGACAGCAACCGAGCGTTTCGGCTTGACAGCATTGGCGCTCACCTGCAACCGCACACTATTCGATTTCTTGCATACGAGGACGGGAACCGAGGCCAGGGTAATCAGTTTGGTCACGACACTGCCAAAAAGCAGACGCTGTAGTGCTGTGCGACCATGCGAACCAATAACGATCAGATCGCATTTTCGCGTTCGGGCGGCGTTCGAAATACTTTCCGCCGGGTCTTCGCCAGCGCTGACAACTTCCGCGGATCTAATGCCAGCCTTCTTAGCCTGTAACGCGGCCATCGCCAACTGCTTATTCGCAGCCTTGCGGACGGTCTCGTAATGAAAATCTGGCGTCCACGAATCTGGCAGCGGCATTTCCGTCACCGGAATCACGTACGGTGGAAGCGCGTAGTAGAACACTACTTCCGCATGATAGATCTTGGCGATCCCCAAGCCCTCGGCAATGGCCGGGCGTGTTACTTCGGTGTCGTCAACAACGATAAGTATTTTTTTGTGCATGGTGATTCCTTTCCCGAACGTAGTGGCCACGGTGAGTGGCGGTGGAAGGTGCGTGCGGCGCGTTTGTCTTGAACAAGTACGCTTTTATTTAAGGCAACGCAGTGTTGGCGACATGGTCGAGGCACATGGCCGACAGGTACGTCTCTTTGGACGCGACATCTTGCAGCTATCCTATTTGACAACAAGTCGGGGCAAGAGTTCAGGATTTTTCCACCAACAAACATACGGTAAGGTTCGTGCAGAACTGTTCAATCAATTTTCGCACGTACGTAAATCGCGGCGAACTCTCGGCGTGGTGCCGCAATATCAATGCGGCGTGAGCGCAATGACATTCGAACAACAACCAGATGGACTTCTCCGCAGGTCTCTAATTGGACTCTAATCGATTTCAGCACATTGACACGGAATGTAATCGCGAAGGGCGTAGGTCGTCGCGAAACACTTCAATTTACTATTTGCCGACTTCCTCAAGCAGCTAACCTACCGGGACAGTGCAGTTTGCCAAGCCTCTCCGAGAGTTCTCGCCGCAGGGTAGTGGCTAGCCGCATAAAGTGCGAACGCCATCGCAAAACAAAAAATGATTGCAAACGGCCACCATGTTTTTTTGACCACGCCGGTTATCCATCCCTGGTTGTCTTCGCGCTTAGCGGCGCGTGCGAGACTGCCTGCAAGGGTAGCGCCAAAAATAGCCTCACTAAGAATGTCCGGCGCGAACCAGAGGATATAGCCAGATACGATGATGAGTGATGCGATCAGCAACAGGGCCAACACAATGACGATCGCAGCGTCTCCGTCGAGATCACCGAGATCACCGAAGCCGCTGAAGGCTTCCTTGAATCCACTCGATGATGTTGACGATGCACCCGGTGACGAACCGCTGGCGAAGGCCTGTGCAGGGGCGGCATCTGCCCATTCTCCTGCGGCACCACCACCGTCGAAACTGCCACCACAGCGCGCAACTGCCGGTATTTCAACTGAGTTGCCGCTGCCGCTGCCGGGAGCCCAAGCGTCCGGTATATCGCCGCCATCGACAAGCGAATTTTTGCTGCCACTGTCCCTGCGAAATTCGACGTATTGAATCCATAGCCACACGCCAGCCAGAAAAGTGAGATATGAAAGTGTCACCGCGACCGGATAGCGCATCCACATCTTGGTAACACCCCAGTGCAACAACGTCCAGTTGCTCACCATCGCGGCCATGCCTGCGCCCATGAGGATCAGCGACATATGAAAGCGTGTGTAAAAACGCTGCACGAGGTATCGCTTGATGCGGTGGCGAACCTGATCTTCCGGTGCGCTCAGTTCTTGATCTGGACTTTTGGTAGCCGACTTGCGCCGTATTTTTGTTTTAGCCACCGTCACGATCAGTCGACCTCCACGATTGGCACCCGCGACGTGATGGCGCAAAAAAGCTCGTACGCGACTGTGCCCGATGCCACAGCGACTTCATCAGCTGGCAAGCCTTCGCCCCAGAGCGTGACGGGTGCGCCGATGTGTACATGCGGCATCTCGGTGATATCGACAACCATCATGTCCATCGAGACACGGCCGATGGTACGCGTACGTTTGCCGCTGACGATGACCGGTGTGCCATGCTCATTGCTGCCCTGAGCATGCCGTGGATAGCCATCCGCGTAACCGCAGGCAACGACACCTACGCGCATTTTCTTTTTTGCGGTGTAGAGGCCACCGTAACCGACGCTGTCACCCACCTCCAACGCCTGCACACCGATGATTTCACTGCGTAGCGCCATGACCGGCTTCAAGCCCAGCCACTCTGCGCTGACGTCTGCAAACGGCGAGGAGCCGTAAAGCATGATGCCGGGCCGTGCCCAGTCACGATGGGTTTCGGGAAACTTGAGTAGCGCAGCCGAATTGGCCACACTCTGTGTGAACGCTTTCTTGCCGAAGACCGGCTTTGCCGCCTTGACGATATCTTCGAAGCGCGCTAGTTGATCGGCGACGCCATCCTTGCCGTCGGCACTGGCGAAATGGGTCATGAATGTCACCGCACCGATGTTGCGATGCGTGGCCGCCATGTTGATCGCATAACCCGATAATGGCCCCTTCAGGCCAAGGCGATTCATGCCGGTATTGAATTTCAGGAAGATGTCGAGCGGCGTGGCGAGCGTGGCGGCGGTGATTTGCTTGACCTGCTCAAGATCCCGTACCACCGGGATGAATTGTTGCTGCACATAAGTGGGAATTTCTTTCTCGCCGAAGAAGCCTTCGAGGAGCAGGATTGGTGATTCAACTTTTGTATCGCGCATTTGTACCGCTGAATCAAGCTCCAGCGTGGCGAATCCATCGGCATCGGGCAGTGCCGCCAATACCCGTTTGAAGCCGTGGCCATAGGCGTTGGCCTTGACGACCGCGAACACCTTGGTATTTGGCGCTTTTGTCTTGGCCAGCGCGTAGTTATGACGCAGTGCGGAGCGTGAGATTTCGGCGCGGATGGGGCGAGTCATGGGACGGTTACTCTCTGTTCGTCATTCCGGCGCCTGGCCGCGAGGGTCACGCTGGGGAGATGGTAGTTTGTGAATTCAAATTCAACTGAAATGGAACCGCACCAACTACGAAATGCTAGTAACCCTGTCCCCCGCCCTGCGGCCCTGCGTAATTTTCAAACTTGGTATTCTGACCGACAAAAGTCAGGCGCACAGTCCCAATCGGGCCGTTACGCTGCTTGCCGATAATGATTTCAGCCGTGCCCTTTTCTGCGCTCTCCGGGTTGTAAACCTCATCGCGATAGATGAAGAGAATGACGTCAGCGTCCTGTTCGATCGCGCCGGATTCGCGCAAATCTGACATCACCGGGCGCTTGTTCGGGCGCTGCTCCAGCGAGCGGTTGAGCTGCGACAGCGCAACGATGGGCACTTTCAATTCTTTGGCCAGGGCTTTGAGAGATCGCGAAATTTCCGAAATCTCGGTTGCACGATTTTCGCCCGAGGTGGAGGCAGACATCAGTTGCAGGTAATCGACCACGATCAGGCCCAGGCCCATGTACTGTCGCCACATGCGGCGGGCGCGGGCGCGCAAGTCCAGCGCGGTGAGGGCGGGCGTTTCATCGATATGGATTGGGGCATCATTGAGTTTGGCAAATCCCACATTAAGCCGGTCCCAGTCACGTGCTTCCAAGCGTCCGGTTCGTAGTCGCTGCTGATCGACTTTCGAAATCGAACTCAAGAAACGGCCAGCGATCTGCGTGCCGCCCATTTCCATGGAGTAGATCAGTACCGGCAGGCCCAAACCTAGTGCCACGTGTTCGGCAATGTTCAGCGCCATGGCTGTTTTGCCCATACTCGGCCGACCGGCGAGGATGATGAGATCACCATCCTGCATGCCAGAGGTCATTTCATCGAGATCGACGAAGCCGGTGGCTTTCCCAGTGACTGAAGACGGGTTTTTTGATAACTCGTCAAGACGCGTCATCACATCTGCAAGGAGGCCCGACATCGACATGAAGCCTTGACCGTGTTTGCGGCCCATTTCAGCAATGTCGAAAATCTTTTTCTCGGCCTCGTCGAGCAGTTGGCGCGCATCTCGGCCATTGGGAACGTACGCCGCATCGGCGATTTCCTCACCCACGCGGGCGAGCCGACGTGTGATCGCGCGCTCGCGAACAATTTCTGCGTAGAGGCGGATATTGGCTGCGCTTGGCGTGCCTTCAGAAACGCTTTGCAGGTAGCTGATGCCGCCCACGCCTTGCAACTCTCCACCGAGCTGCAGCGATTCGGCGACAGTCAGCACGTCGGCTGGTTTATTGTTCTCGATCAGCTTGGATATATGCCGATAGATGCGGCGGTGGTCGTCGCGATAAAAGTCTTCATCGCTGACGATATCGCCGATACGGTCCCAAGCCTCATTGTTTAACAGCAATCCGCCGAGTACCGATTGCTCCGCCTCGATGGAATGTGGCGGCAGCTTCAGCGCCGCGATTTGCGGATCGCCGGATTCCTGCGCATAGATCGAAACAACAGAGGGATTTGCAGCCATTCAGAGTTGGTCTTCGTATTTTTGAGGATAAAAGTTGATCGAGGATTCTGCCAGTGCAGTAATGCTACCGCAACGGATAATGTGGTGTGAATAACGTGTGAATAAGCTGTATAGAATTGTATAAGTTGTGGATAAAAAAAACCGCTGCCCCTTTTCGAGGCAACGGTTTTTTGCTTCCGGAAGGCTATATTGCGATAGCCAAGCCGTAGGTCAAATAGAACTTAGCTGTGATCGCCCAACACAGAAACGGTGATGTTGGCCTTGACGTCGGTGTGCAGACTCAAGGTGATCGGAAAATCGCCAATGGCCTTGAGCGGACCATTTGGCATTACAACTTCGCCTTTTTTTATTTCAAAGCCCTGCTTGGTCAGCGCTTCAGCGATATCGCTATTGGTCACGGAACCAAACAGACGACCATCGACACCAGCCTTTTGGGTCACTTGAACCATGTAGCCTTCGAGCTTCTCGGCGCGAGCCTGCGCAGCCGCGTGAATGTCGTGGGCTTTCTTTTCAAGTTCCGCGCGCTTGACTTCGAATTCCTTCTTGGCCGCTTCGGTTGCACGCTTGGCTTTGCCTTGCGGAATCAGAAAATTACG
>JBDTPE010000159.1:0-6175 GCA_039932875.1 Betaproteobacteria bacterium
GCAGGGTCGGTCGTTGCGGGAGTCAGCTCACGCAGAATATTCTTGATTTCGGTGACACGTTCACGCACGTTCTCGACCTTCTTTTCAATGCGCAATTTATCCTGCCCGGCAAGTTTGTAGTGGCGCTTTTGCTGCACCAGTTGGATGACGCGGTGCGGATGGATCGGCGTGTCGACGCCGAATTGCACCATGATCGCCAGAGCACTCGCGTCGATTTTGAGCAAGTCCAGTGGCTTGCCAAGGATTCGCAAACGATGGCAATCGACCAGTGTTTGCGTCGGCGGCGGCAACAGGCCGAACCGGTCGATCAACTCCTCCTGCAATTGGTCAAGCGCGGTTTCATCAAAGCAATTGGCCAGGCGTTTGTAAATAACCAGCCGCTCGTGCACATCGCCGCAATAGGTTTCCGGCAATAGCGCCGGCGTATGCAGATTGATTTCCGTCGATACATTCAAGGGCTTCAGCAGATCGGGCTCGCGGCCGGCCTTCAGCGATTTGACCGCTGCATTGAGCATGTCCGAATACAGCGTGAAACCGATATCCTGTATGCCTCCCGACTGGGAATCGCCCAGCACTTCGCCCGCGCCGCGAATTTCCAGGTCGTGCATCGCGAGATAGAATCCTGCACCCAGATCCTCCATCATCTGGATCGCTTCGAGCCGCTTCCTGGCGTTGGCATTGAGTGCCTCAGACGGTGGCGTAAGCAGGTAGGCGTAGGCCTGATGGTGCGAGCGCCCGACGCGACCGCGCAACTGGTGCAATTGTGCGAGCCCGAATTTATCTGCGCGATGGATGAGGATGGTATTTGCCGTCGGTACGTCGATGCCGGTCTCGATAATGGTCGAGCAGAGCAAAACGTTGGAGCGCTGATGATAGAAATCACGCATCACTCTTTCCAGTTCGCGCTCTGGCAGTTGGCCATGTGCCACCGCAATACGCGCTTCCGGCAATAGTCTGGCAAGGCGATCGTACTGGTTCTGAATGGTTTCGACCTCGTTATAGAGATAGTACGCCTGCCCACCGCGCTTCAATTCGCGCATCACCGCTTCGACGACAATGCCATCTGACAGCGGATTCACAAATGTCTTGATGGCGAGACGCCGCTGCGGTGCGGTTGCAATGACCGAGAAATCGCGCAGACCTTCGAGTGACATCGCCAGCGTACGTGGAATTGGCGTCGCCGTCAGCGTGAGTACATCAACCTCGGTGCGCAATGCCTTGAGCGCTTCTTTCTGCCGCACGCCAAAGCGGTGTTCCTCATCGAGAATCACCAGGCCCAGGTTCTTGAACACTACGTCTTTCTGGATGAGTTTGTGCGTGCCAATCGCGATATCGACGGTGCCATCGGCAATACCTTTGAGCCCTGCGGTCGTTTCCTTGGCCGAACGAAACCGGGAGAATTCGGCAATCTTCACCGGCCACTCCGCGAAGCGATCCGAAAAATTCTGGAAGTGTTGCTCGGCCAGTAGCGTGGTCGGCACCAGGATGGCGACTTGCTTGCCTGCGGCCACGGCGATAAAGGCTGCCCGCAGCGCCACTTCGGTTTTGCCAAACCCCACATCACCACAAACCAGGCGATCCATCGGTTTGCCCGAGGTCATGTCGGCCATCACGGCCTTGATCGCGGCCGCCTGATCAGGCGTTTCTTCAAACGGGAAGCTTGCGGAAAAGGCGTCAAACTCATTGAGCTTTAGCGGGAATGCAAAGCCCTGGCGCGCAGCGCGACGGGCATATAGATTGAGCAATTCCGCCGCCGTGTCGCGTACCTGTTCGGCGGCTTTCTTCCGGGCCTTTTCCCATTGCCCACTGCCGAGTTTATGCAGCGGTGCCGTGTCCGGATTGGCGCCGGTGTAGCGGGAAATGACGGACAGTTGCGCAACCGGGACGAACAGTTTGTCGCTGCCGTCGTAATGCAGTTCCAGATACTCTTGAGCACCTTCGCCAAGGTCCATGGTGATGAGCCCCGCATAGCGACCGATGCCATGCTGTTCATGCACGACCGGATCGCCGATCTTGACTTCAGCCAGGTCCCGCAGCATGCCCTCGGTGCTGGTGCGGGCCTTTTCGCGGCGGCGCGACTGCTTTACTTCGGATGCGTAAAGCTCGTTTTCGGTGACGACGGCCAGACGTTCTGCAGGAAGGACAAAGCCATTCTGGAGCTGTGTGAAGACGATGTCGAGTTTACCTTGGCGCCCCGCGAATTCGGCAAAGTCGTTTACTGGCGCGGCGTTCAGGCCGTTCTCAGAGAGGAAATGCATAACCGTTTCGCGGCGTCCCATGCCGTCGGCCGTGATGAGAATCCTGCCTTCGAATGCGCTCACAAATGCACGGAACTTGGTCAGCGGATCAGTCGCGCGGCGATCTACTTCAACGGCTGGCAACGCCAAGGCCGTGCCATAAAACTCATTGCGGTCACATTTGACGAACCGCTTCATGCCGCCAAACAACTCATCGACGGCGAGAAAGATTTCATTTGGCGGCAGCAGCGGGCGGTCTTTATCGCCACGCATCAACTCAAAGCGGGATTGCGTGTCCTTCCAGAAGTCTTCCGCATGCGCGCCCACGTCACCGTGCAGAAATACGCGGGTGTTCTCAGGCAGATAGTCGAAGACAGTCGCCGTGTTTTCGAAGAACAGTGGCAGGTAATACTCGATACCATTCGGCGCCAGACCGGCCGAAACGTCTTTATACATGCGGCTCTTCGACGGGTCGCCTTCAAATCGATCGCGGAAATTTTCGCGAAAACGATGTTGTCCATCCTTGTCGAGCGGAAATTCGCGCGCGGGCAGCAAGCGGATTTCGTTGACTGGATAAATGCTGCGCTGGGTATCGACGTCGAAGGTGCGGATCTGGTCGATTTCGTCACCAAACAAATCGACGCGATACGGCACCGAGCTGCCCATCGGAAACAGATCGATCAAGCCGCCGCGCACAGCGAATTCTCCGGGTGCCATGACTTGCGTGGTATGGGCGTACCCGGCCAGGGTCAGGTCGCCGCGCAAGCGCTCCAAGTTGAGGCTTGACTTGACCCTGACAAAAAACGAATGGCCGGCGAGATACTCACGAGGACAGAGACGCGTCATCGCTGTTGTGACTGGTACGATGCCGACATCAAACTGACCCTGGGAAAATTGATACAACGTTGCCAGGCGCTCCGAGACCAGATCCGGGTGTGGCGAAAAGTGATCGTACGCTAGGGTTTCCCAGTCTGGCAGTCGATGCACACGCAACGCGGGCTGGAAGAAAGCGATTTCAGCGCTGAGACGCTCTGCATCCTGCGCGCTGGCGGTGAGTACAAACAGCGGTGAACCATCACCGGCGCGCCGGGACAGAAACAGCGCATCGGCAGAGCCGTGTGGCAGCATATTTTACAGTCTATCGAGAGTGGAGGCTGTCGGTGCTGGCCGCCACGTTTGCGTATTCATCCACGTCTGGCGTGGCGCTTGAATTGCTATCGTCCGCAGCCCGAAGAAACGGCGACAACCGGCTGGCCAAATCCTCAGCACTGGCAATTCGTTCATTGCGATCCTTGGCCATCAACGCATCAAGGATGGGCTGAAGTGCGCGGACACGCTTTGGCAACAACGGGATTTCGTCGTGGATGTGTTTGTAGATCACCTGTATGGCACTTTCCCCGACGTAGGGTTGCGAACCGGTCAGCATTTCGAAAAGAATCACACCGAGGCTGTAAAGGTCGCTTCGGCCATCGACAGCCATCCCTTGCGCCTGCTCCGGACTCATGTAAAACGGCGAGCCTAGTACGTCTCCAGTGATGCGATTACGCGCCACATTGCCAAAACTGGTAGAGATGTTGAAATCGATCAGCACGATCTCGTCGCCACGAAAGAAAATATTCTCGGGTTTGACATCCATATGCGCCAGTTTGCCGGCGTGGATGACCGCCAGGGCGCCAGCCAGTTGGTGTAACACTTGTACCGTTTCCCGCGGTGCCATTCCCGCAGCCATGCGGCGCCGCAAATCGCCACCGGGCAGGTATTCAATCACAACATAGGGCCACGAGCCGGCGATTCCGGCGTCAAGATAACGCACCACGTTGCGCCCCTTGAGGCTAGCGACAAACTGAAAACGTTTGCTGAATATGCGCGCTTCCTTGTTGTGGTGGGGCGTACTCAACGCGATCTTTACCACCGCGCGTTTGCGGTCTTCGATGCGTTCAGCGCTATAAACCTGTGCCAGCGGGCTACTGGCCAGCGTCGCGACGAATCGGAAATTTTTGATATCAAGCGTCTCAAACTGACCGCTTGCGATAAAGCTGAACTGGCCGAAATTTTGACTATTCGGCGTTTGCGTGGCAACGCTGCCGTCGGCCGTCATCGCCGTAGTAACGCTTGAGCGAAGTCCCAATAACTGGCGAATTGTCGCCGTGAGTGAACTCTTCGAAAATCCATCCTTGAACAAAATGGACGATGCGCCCGCCTGAATCAGCAACGCCGATTGTGGCGCCAACTCGCCGGACACCATCAATATCACCGGCGGACAAGTGTCGAGCGTGGTAAGCCGCTTCAAGGCGGCACAGGCCTCTGTGAATGTGCCGATTCCGCCGAGCAAAATAATATCGCTGCGCACGGCAAAGGTATGGCCGACGCCCTGCAGGGTCTCGGCAAATGGATCGACCTCTTCGATGCTGGCTGATGGCCATTCGGCGAGTAGAAACGCGCAAAGCACACTACGGTACCCCGCGGAGCCATCGATGACCGCGAAATTCAATTGTGGTTGTTCACTTTCCTCGAACACGATAGCCCGTCAGTCTCGAAACGACATGTGGCATTCAGGCGACGACGACCGGAATCTTGCCGATCCTGGCGCGCCATTCGGCTGGCCCGGTTTTGTGCACAGAAGTACCTGAGGCATCGACCGCAACCGTAACCGGCATGTCCTTGATTTCAAATTCGTGAATCGCCTCCATACCCAAATCCGCAAACGCAACGACACGCGCACCACGAATGGCTTTCGAGACGAGGTAGGCAGCGCCGCCAACGGCAATGCAATAGACCGAACGATGCTTCTTGATGGCCTCAAGTCCGGTTGCGCCGCGTTCTGACTTGCCGATCATACCGATCAACCCGGTCTTGGCGAGCATGGTTTCGGTAAAGCGATCCATCCGCGACGAAGTGGTTGGGCCAGCTGGGCCGACCACTTCGTCCCGCACTGCATTGACGGGGCCAACGTAATAAATAAAACGATTGGTGAAATCCACCGGCAATGGCTCACCTTTGGCGATCATATCGGTTATTCGTTTGTGTGCCGCATCGCGACCGGTGAGGATCTTGCCCGATAGCAGCAGTGTCTCGCCTGATTTCCACGTCGCAATTTCCTCTTTATTCAGCGTATCCACATTGACGCGTCGCGACGTTTTGAAGTCGAGCGCAAGTTTGGGCCAATCCTCGAGCGAGGGCGGAGCAAGCACAGCGGGACCGGACCCATCGAGTGTGAAATGCATGTGTCGCGTTGCCGCGCAATTAGGTAACAGCGCCACCGGTTTTGAAGCTGCGTGGGTCGGGTAGTCGTTTACCTTTACGTCAAGCACGGTTGCAAGTCCGCCCAATCCTTGCGCACCGATGCCCAGCGCATTCACTTTCTCGAAAATCTCCAGGCGCAATTCTTCCGCTCGGTTGGACGCGCCGCGCGCCTGTAACTGATGCATATTGAACGGCTCCATCATTCCCCATTTGGCCAATAGCATTGCCTTTTCGGGTGAGCCGCCGATACCGAGTGAAAGCAGACCAGGCGGACACCAGTCAGCGCCCATGGTGGGCACCATCGACAGGACCCAGTCAACAATATTGTCCGATGGCAGCAACATGGCGAACTTGGATTTGTTCTCCGAGCCCCCGCCTTTGGCCGCGACGATAACTTCCACCTTGTCACCCGGCACTATTTCGATATGTGTCACGCCGGGTGTATTGTCCGTCGTGTTTTTGCGTTTGCCATCAGGGTCGCTCAGCATGGAACCACGCAACGGATTGTTGACATCCGTGTACGCTCGGCGCACGCCCTCATTGACCATTTGCTCGGGTGTCATCGGTCCCTCGAAACGCACATCCATGCCGACGCGAATGAAAGCGATACAGATGCCAGTATCCTGACAAATTGGGCGGTGCCCTTCAGCCGCCATTCGAGAATTGATCAGAATCTGCGCCATCGCATCCTTGGC
>JBDTPE010000160.1:0-6173 GCA_039932875.1 Betaproteobacteria bacterium
GCCCTCCCTCCCTGGGCGCTTCGGTGGTTTGGCTAGGTCCCCAGATCCCGTAGGTTCTCCTCCAAGGGCATTCGAGAGTGCGCCTTCAGGGGCGGTCGAAAGACTGCCCCTACTTTTTTCTGGAGGCTATTCGCACTCCTCGATCCAGGCCATCTGAATCGCTTCCAATATCTTCTCACCGGATTTGTTCGGGTCGTCTGCAAATTCCTCCAGTCCACACACCCACTGATGCAAGTCAGTGAAGCGTATGACTTTGGGGTCAATCTCAGGAAACTTGTCGCTGAGTTGAATGGCGATTTCGAGAGAGTCGGTCCATTTGAGTGCCATCAGTGGTTCTCCCTGGCATGGTTGATGGTGTACTTGGGGATTTCGATGACGAGCGGTGTGTCGCGCACTCTCGCTTGGCATGACAGGCGCGACAGCGGCGTCAGGCCCCAGGCCATATCGAGCATGTCCTCCTCCTTTTCCTCTTGCTCATCGAGTGAATTCATGCCTTCACGAACGATGACGTGGCAGGTGGTGCAGGCGCAGGATTTCTCGCAGGCATGCTCAATGGCGATGTTATTTCGCAAAAGCGCGTCACACAGGGTTTCGCCGTTTGGCGACTCAAATTCGAGTCCGTTGGGGCAGAGCTTTTCGTGCGGGAGCACCTGAATTTTTGTCATGATGCGATGTGACTCTCTATTGACTTCGTTGTAGTGCCAAGCGCTGCGTCCAATGTTTTGCCTCTTAGGGCGGCAGCAACACCCGCGTCCATTCGGCGTTCAGCAAATCTCTCGGTGGTTTTCGACACGGCGGCAATCGCGTCCTTGATGTCGCGATGATTTTCGCTGCCGGCGCTTACGCGAAGGGCCGCGAGACTCGCTTCTATTTCCGCACGCTCAGCGGCGCTGAGTAGGGTGTCGCCATCCTTTGACAGCGCCGCGCCAACAGCCTCAAGCAAACGCGCAGCATCCACACGTTGCTCTGCAAGCGAACGTGCATCGGAATCCACCTTCGCGTAGGCAAAACTGGCTTGCAGCATGTCTGCGATCTCCGCATCCGTCAAACCATACGACGGCTTCACATCAACACTCGCTTCTACGCCACTGGTCATCTCGCGAGCGGCAACGGAAACGAGACCATCGGCATCGACCTGAAAGCTCACGCGAATCCGTGCAGCGCCTGCAACCATTGGCGGGAACCCGCGCAAGGTAAAGCGCGCCAGCGAGCGGCAGTCTTTCACCAGCTCCCGTTCACCCTGCACCACATGAATTGCCATCGAGGTCTGGCCATCTTTGAACGTAGTGAACTCCTGTGCGCGGGCGACCGGAATCGTCGAATTGCGCGGGATCACCTTCTCCGTCAGGCCACCCATGGTCTCCAGGCCGAGTGAAAGGGGAATCACATCGAGTAACAGCATATCGTCGCCAGACTTGTTTCCCGCGAGGACATTGGCTTGAATGGCCGCCCCGAGTGCAACAACCTTGTCCGGATCCAGATTATTAAGTGGCGCCTTATCGAAATAATCGGCGACAGCACGCTGTACATGTGGCATGCGCGTGGCGCCGCCGACCATCACCACGCCAGCGATATCGCCGATGGCGAGCTTGGCATCCCGCATTGCTCTTTTGACAGGCGCCAGCGAGCGCTCTACCAGCGCTGCGGTCATCGTTTGAAACTCAGCCCGCGATAGTTTGACGTTCAGCGTCTGTCCGTATGACAGTGACACCTCTGCGTGCGTATCGGACTCAACCGTTAGCCGCTCTTTGACCGAACGTGCTGCCATCAAAAGTCGGCGCAAGTCCTTGTGATCTGCACTCGCCAGTCCGTGCGTTCTGCGCCAATGGGCGACGATAGCCTGATCAAAGTCATCACCACCGAGCGACGAGTCGCCATTGGTTGCCAACACTTCAAATACGCCGCGCGTCAATTTCAAAATCGAAATGTCAAACGTACCGCCACCGAGATCGAATACGGCAATCGTGCCCTCGCTGGCGTTATCTAGCCCGTAGGCAATCGCTGCGGCGGTCGGTTCATTCAACAGCCTGAGGACATTGATGCCGGCGAGTTTTGCGGCGTCTTTGGTGGCTTGCCGCTGCGCGTCGTCGAAATAGGCAGGCACAGCGATAACGGCACCAACCAACTCGCCGCCGAGCGAGTCTTCCGCTTGTACACGCAATACTCTGAGGATTTCCGCGGACACGTCTACTGGTGACTTAACGCCGGCCACCGTTTCGATTTTGACCATGCCTGGTGCATCCACAAATCGATAGGGAAGCGCGCCGTATTTTGCAACGTCTGCGAGCCCGCGGCCCATGAAGCGCTTGACCGAAACAATCGTATTAGCGGGATCTTCGGCCTGTTCCGCGCGCGGCTTGGCACCGACTTCGCAGTGGCCGTCGGCGAAATAGCGCACAACGGACGCCGTCAGTTTTCCGCCATCATGGCCGATCAGGACCTCGGCTGCCCCGCTTTTCACTGTCGCGATAAGTGAGTTGGTGGTGCCCAGATCTATGCCGACCGCAAGCCGGTGTTGATGCGGCGCGGTGGATTCGCCGGGTTCAGCGATTTGTAAAAGTGCCATGACTCATCGTTCCTGACTAGTTTTCAATGGCGCCGACGGCATCGTCAATTTCTTCGCCGAGTTTTTCGAGAAACCGGAGTTTGCGTACCGTGTCTTTGGCGTCGGCAATTTCATCAGCGACAGAGAGTTGCACACTCAAGAGCGAAAACAGCGATTTTTCCTCGGACTGCTTATTCAAAGCCAAGCTATCGAGCGCCGCTTCATCTTTAGCTGCCCTGGCCGCCTCCACCGCTTCGCGCCACTCCATTTGCTGCATCAAAAACGCCATTGGCATTCCGGTGTTGCGCTCTTCTTCGGTATCGATGCCTTTCAGCTTCAAAAAATATCGTCCGCGATTCAATGGCGATTTCAGTGTGCGATAGGCTTCATTTGCCTGCGTTGCCCACTGCGCCGCGATGCGTTTCTCGGCATCGCTCGCCGTGACAAAACGATCCGGATGCACTTCACGCTGAACTTCGCGATAGGCGCGTTCGAGCGCTTGCACGTCAAGCGCGTAGCTGAGCGGCAATCCAAAAAATTCGAAATGGTTCTTGGAAAAATCGGGGTTCATATCGCGTAAAAAAGGGGCACGCGTTGCGCAGCCCCTGGTCCTTGCTGCCCTCTCTTTGGTGAGAGAGGGGGTCAATCAAACATTGAACGACTCGCCGCACCCACACTTGTCTTTCTCTTGCGGATTGTTGAACTTGAATCCTTCATTCAACCCCTCGCGCACGAAATCGAGCTCGGTGCCGTCGATGTATACGAGGCTTTTTGGATCCACAAATACCTTTACGCCATGGCTCTCAAAAGTCTGGTCTTCGCCATTGACAGCATCGACGAACTCCAGCTTGTATGCCATGCCCGAACAGCCCGTGGTACGAACGCCAAAGCGCACACCAACGCCTTTGCCACGTTTGGCAAGGTAATTTTGTACGTGGTTTGCGGCGCGATCTGTGAGTGTGATGGCCATAATGTCTGATCCTTATGCAGCTTGTTCCACCGCCACAGCGGCAGCAGGGTGCTTTGCCCGGTAGTCGGCGATGGCTGCCTTGATCGCATCTTCGGCAAGAATCGAGCAATGAATTTTTACCGGCGGCAGCGCCAACTCTTCGGCGATTTGCGTGTTCTTGATCTCGCCGGCCTGGTCGATTGATTTGCCCTTGACCCATTCGGTAACCAGTGAGCTGGAGGCAATCGCCGATCCGCAGCCGTAGGTCTTGAATTTGGCGTCCTGAATAATGCCGTCGGGTCCAACTTTGATTTGCAGCTTCATCACGTCGCCGCAGGCGGGCGCGCCGACCATGCCGGTAGCGACGCCGTCATCATTCTTGTCGAACGAACCCACATTACGGGGATTCTCATAGTGGTCGATAACTTTTTCTGAATATGCCATGTTCGTTACTCCAGTTTCGGTGACCGGAAGATACCGCTCACCTGAGCCCGCTCATTTCGAAGGGGCATTAAATAATCAGTGCGCAGCCCACTGCACTTTGCTAATGTCGACGCCGTCCTTAAACATTTCCCAGAGCGGCGACATATCGCGCAACTTCTGGATACGTTCATTGAGCAGCTTGATCGCGAAGTCGATATCGGCTTCGGTCGTAAAGCGGCCAATTGTAAAGCGAATCGAGCTGTGCGCGAGTTCATCATTGCGCCCCAGCGCGCGCAAAACGTATGATGGCTCCAGCGACGCCGAGGTACATGCGGAACCTGACGATACCGCCAATTCCTTGATACCCATGATGAGCGATTCGCCTTCGACAAAATTGAAGCTCACGTTGAGGTTATGCGGCACACGATTTTCCATGTCGCCGTTTACGTAAACCTCTTCCATGCCATTAACGCCGGCAAGCAATTTATCGCGCAGCATACGAATGCGTTCGTTCTCAGCCGCCATTTCGAGCCTTGCAATTCGAAATGCTTCGCCCATGCCAACAATCTGGTGCGTGGCCAGCGTACCGGAACGAAAGCCGCGCTCATGGCCGCCACCGTGCATCTGCGCCTCCAGCCGAATGCGAGGCTTCCGCCGTACAAACAATGCGCCCATGCCTTTCGGGCCGTATGTCTTATGCGCCGAAAAGCTCATCAAATCAACTTTAAGCGCTTGAAGGTCAATTGGCACTTTGCCGGTTGCCTGCGCGCTATCTACATGAAACACGATGCCGCGTTCCCGGCAGATTTCGCCGATCTCCGCGATCGGCTGAATCACGCCAATTTCGTTGTTGACCATCATTACTGACACCAGAATCGTATCCGCGCGCAATGATGACTTGAATACGGCCATATCGATGAGGCCATCGCTCTTCACGTCGAGGTAGGTTGCGTCAAATCCCTGACGCTCGAGCTCGCGAACCGTGTCCAGCGTGGCCTTGTGCTCGGTTTTCAATGTGACGATGTGTTTACCCTTGGTTTGGTAAAAATTAGCCGCACCCTTTAATGCAAGATTGATCGACTCCGTAGCACCTGAAGTCCAGACGATTTCCTTGGCATCGCAATTGACCAACTTGGCGACTTCTTCGCGGGCATTTTCCACCGCCTGTTCGGAAGTCCAGCCATAGCTGTGGCTGCGCGAAGCGGGATTGCCGAAATTCTCGGTCAAATACGGAATCATTTTTGCTGCCACACGCGGATCAACCGGTGTGGTCGCAGAGTAATCGAGGTAGATGGGCTGTTTCATAATGTTCATCAATAAATTGAGCTACAAACTTTTTTAACTGACAGTGACCGAAACCCCGGGCCTTGCAAGACTTTTCGACGGTTTTTCCAACCGCACCTTGAGCAAACTCGCCGGACCCGACATGGGCCGACTGCGCTGTTTTTGCACAAGCTGCGCCAGCGTGACGCCGGCTAAGTAATTGACTACCGTGGAATTCAAGCTTTCCCACAAATCGTGTGTCATACAGCGCCGGTCCCCGAGACAATTGTCACGGCCTTCGCACTGCCGGGAATCAATCGGCTCTTCGACCGCAACAATGATGTCGGCAACGGTCAATTGATCTAGCGGACGGCCAAGGTTATAGCCACCACCTGGACCGCGCACGCTCTCCACCAGACTATTGCGGCGCAATTTACCGAATAACTGCTCAAGGTATGAGAGCGATATTTTCTGTCGTGCGCTGATATTCGAAAGCGTCACCGGGCCATCCTGCGCATGCAAGGCTAAATCGAGCATGGCGGTAACGGCGAAACGACCTTTGGTGGTGAGTCTCATGACGCGTATCCTTGTTGGATGCAGGCTCTTATGTCAAATATTCATAAAGCCTGAGTAAACAAGTCAAGTATAGAAAAACCCAGTAATCTAGTCAACTATAGTTGGGTATAAAGTGCTTGTCTTCAAGCGGAAAGGTGAAAAGGGTAGATGTAGCATCCATGCGCTTTTCAAGCTATTTTTAATTGGAAAGCCGCGTCAGCGCTGGGGTTTGCCGTTTTCTGTATTTGCTAGCCGCTACCGGTCTTTCGTTGCGGTGCAAGCTGCGCTTCCAGTTCCGCGAGCCGCGCCATCAACAAGGCGACTTGAGCTTCCGATTGGTCCGAACGCCCCGCCAGCGTTTTCAGAATGGCGTTCAAAGGATCATTGTCGTTAGTCGTGATGGCATATGCTGAAAACGCGTGGCCTGCTTCCCCGGGT
>JBDTPE010000161.1:0-6162 GCA_039932875.1 Betaproteobacteria bacterium
TGCTTCGCCTTCGACCAGGCGGCATCGGCGCGCTCGGTAGCAGCCAGTGGCTTCAAACATAGCTGCATTGCCGTCAGCGCCCAGCGCAGGTTTACAGCAGTAGGACGGGTGGCGCCCAACTTGTCGATCGAATTCCCAAGCGCCGAGTCAGAACTGTCATAGCGCATTTCAAGTGCAACACCGAATGCCGCAGCGACCCCGATCAGCGGTGCTCCACGAACCTGCATCGACCTGATGGCGTGCGCGACTTCCTGCATTGTGGCAAGCGATAGCGTTTCGAAGGCAAACGGCAGACGCGTCTGGTCGATGATGTGGACGCGGGCATTGCTTTCGCCGGTCCAAATGCTGCGGGTGAGTTTGCCGTTGACTTTCATGCGCGCAGTTTATGCGATTTATGCTGCTTGCTTGTAGATGTATCTAAGCGTTGCAATCGGGCGAGAGCGTTTTGACGACGTAAGATAACAGCCTATGAAAATCTCCGTACTAGACCAATCTCCCGCTGCGCTTGGCAAAAGCCAGCATCTCGCCATTCAGGAAAGCTTGGCACTCGCGCGCCATTGCGATGAACTCGGCTATCACCGTTACTGGGTGTCCGAGCATCACAATAGTGACAGCATCGTCGGCACCGCACCGGAAGTGTTGATGGCAGCTATCGCCGCTACCACCCAACGCATTCGCATCGGCAGCGCCGGCGTGATGCTGCCGCACTATTCGGCCCTGAAGGTGGCCGAGCAGTTTCGCGTCCTGGAAGGCATCGCGCCTGGCCGAATCGATCTTGGTGTTGGCCGTGCGCCGGGCTCGGACCGGGCCACCGCATTTGCCTTGAATCCACATCAAAACGCCGCAGAAGAATTTCCCAATCAGGTACTCGATCTTCAGTCCTGGGTGTCAGGCACGCCGCTACCAGCAGGCCATGCCTTCAAGGAAATCAAGGCGCATCCACTCGGGCCGACCAGCCCGCAGCTGTGGATATTAGGCAGCTCCGACTATGGCGCACAATTGGCCGCGTATCTTGGTCTTCCTTATGCGTACGCATATTTTTTCACTGAGGGCCGCGGCACGGAAGAGGCGCTGGCGTTATACCGGCGTTTGTATCGTCCCAGTGAGCGCTATCCGGTTGCACACGCGACCATCTGCGTCTGGGCATTGGCTGCGGACACAGAAGCGGAAGCCAGGCGATTGCTGATGACACGTGAACAATGGCGGGTGGGCTTCGAAAAGGGCTTGCGCACGCCGCTGGTGTCGCCGCAGGACGCAGAAGCAGCCTACAGTTCTTACACGGACGCCGAACGCGCAACGATTGAATCGCTGCGCGGTAAAGCGATTGTTGGCACCGCAACGCAAGTCGCGACGCGCCTGAGGGCTTTGGCGGAAAAATTCGCGCTGGATGAAATCGTCATCAACACCTGGACGCACGATCCGGCTGCGCGGCACCGTTCCTACACTCTTCTCGCCAGCGAGTTTGGCTTGAGAAAATCGAAGTAAGCCGTCAGCAACGCAAGCAGTGCTGATTCAACCGGATCGCATTTCCGTCCGGGTCAGCGAGCGTAAAGCTTGCCGGTCTTGTGGCGCGAACGCCACTTTTCGCTGCTTCATTTTCATCCATTTGATATGGATCAAAGTGCCCGACGATAAAGCGCTCAACCTGTGACGGTGTGCAAAGCGCATGACCGCATTTGTATTTGCGCACTATGTTCGGCAACGCACAGTATTTTATTTTTACTGCGCGCATAGTCCGCTGTCGTTACCTTCCATGGAGCAAAAAAATGCAAGCACGTTTGGTACTCATTGCAATAACTACCGGCGTACTTTTCGCCGGTCTTGCCCGTGCCGAATCCGTGGACGCTTCAGCGGCTGAGGCTTTGATAAAAAAGAGCAAATGCGGCACTTGTCACAGTCTAGATAAGAAGAAAGAAGGCCCGTCGTACAAGGAAACGGCGACCAAATATAAAGGCAAGCCAGACGGCGCGCAAAAACTGTTCACGCACCTGACCACCAGTCCCAAGGTCAAAGTGGAAGGCAAGGAAGAGACGCACGACAATCCGAAGTCGACCAATGAAGCGGAAATAAAGAACCTGATCGCGTGGATTCTCTCGCGCTGATGACGTCAGTGTAGAAACACAAGAGCGCCGCCATGATCAAAGCGATTTGGGCCACTTTCAAAGAGAGATACCCCTCACGCCTTAAGTCATATCTGGTTTTGGGCTTCCTGGCGTTTGGTGTCTTCATGGTTGCTGGCCTCCTCATCACGGCGGGCGCTCTTGGCCTGGCGTGGACCGAAACTGAAAAGTTTTGTATCGGCTGTCACGAAATGCGCGACAACGTTTACGCCGAATACAAGGGAACGATCCACGACACCAATCGTACCGGCGTTCGCGCCATCTGCTCGGATTGCCACGTTCCCCGGCCGCCGCTCGATTTAGTCAAACGCAAGATAGCCGCCAGCATGGAAGTCTGGGGCCATCTGACAGGCTATATCGACACCAAGGAAAAATTCGAAGCACATCGCTCCGAACTCGCGCAAAAAGTCTGGCGCCGCATGAAGGAAACCGACTCGCTTGAGTGTCGCAATTGCCATCAAGCCGACAAAATGAATTCGGAGCTCCAGTCCGAAAAAGCCAGAGCAAGGCATTCGACGGCAAAGGCAAACGGTAAGACTTGTATCGATTGCCACTTTGGCATCGCCCACAAGGAGCCGGCAGGACCGGGTCCGGCTGAGATGAAGCTGGATTAATAGTATGCGGCCCGACGGGCAATGACAGCCGTGATAAACGTACCGAAAGGGAACTGAGAATGAAAATAGCCGGTACAAAGACATTTGGGTTGCGCGTAGTGCTTGCGCTGTTCGCAGCAGCTTTTGTTGGCCTCTCGATGGCGCAGGCAGCAGAGCCTGTGTTGAAGCCCGCCGCCTCAGACAAGGACTTGGTGCTGAACGGCGATGCCAGATGCACCAAGTGCCACGACGAAGGCGACGCATTCCCGGTGCTGGCGATCGGCAAGACTCCTCACGGTACAAAAGCTGACAAGCGCACGCCCTCCTGCGTAAGTTGCCACGGCGAAAGTGATCGGCACATCAATAAGCCAGAAGGCGTGAAAGATAGGCCGAAGCCGGATGTGCTGTTCGGCAGCAAAGGCAAATCTGAAGCGAGCGTACAGAGCGGTGCGTGCCTGTCTTGTCACGCCAAGGACGCCCAACGTTCACACTGGGCCGGTAGCACCCACGAAAGTCGCGATGTGCCTTGCAGCTCATGCCATCAGGTTCATGCGGCGCATGACAAAGTGCGGGACAAGCGCACACAGCCTGAGGTGTGCTTTTCTTGCCATAAGGAAAAGCGCGCAGAAGTCAGCCGGCCATCGCATCACCCTGTTCTCGAGGGCAAGGTCGCCTGTTCGGATTGTCATAACGCGCACGGCTCGGTCGGCCCAAAACTGCTCAAGCGGGACAACGTTCTCGATACCTGTTTTCAGTGTCACGCCGAAAAGCGCGGGCCCTTTGTGCACAACCACGCGCCGGTCACTGAGGATTGCGCAATTTGCCACAACCCCCACGGCACAGTGGCAGAAAGCATGCTGAAGGTACGCGCGCCTTTCCTATGCCATCAATGCCACACGCCGCATGGGGGCTTCATCCCGCAGGTGATTGGTGGACAGGTTAGCAAACCGACCACGGCAAATGGGCTTGGCAAAGGCACCACCAACGTCACGCAAGGTCGCTCCTGCCTGAACTGTCACACGGAGGTGCACGGCAGCAACAATCCGAGTGCGACCAACCCCACCCCGCAATTCATGTTGCGCTGAGAGAGGACACAGAAAATGAAAAGGTCCAAACAAGTTCTCGGTGTGCACCAAACCCTGTGTGCCTTGGCCGTCATTGCCGCGATCGGCCCGGTGCGTGCCCAGGTCACCGACGAAGCAAGGCAACTCATGGAACCAGAGAGTTCAGTCGGTATTGGCGCCGCGGGCGTCAGTGGTGATAGCCGGGACCGCGCGCAGTTCGGCATGTTCAACGGCATGCGCAAGGACGGCGGCTACCTGTTGCTCGATCTTTACTACCTTACGCGAGACAACGCGACCGGCACCTGGACGAGCCTGCAGGGCCGCAATCTTGGCCTCGACAACCGTGAATTCCGCGCGCTGATGCAAAAGCAGGGCGACTGGAAGATCTATGGTGATTACAGTGAGATTACGCGCCGTAGCCCATTTTCTGTGAATACAGCGATGCAAAATGCGGGCAATACACGACCGGTCGTGTCGGCGCTCGCGGTTCCCGGCAGCGGCAGTGATCTCGACTTCAAATTGCAGCGCAAGGCTGTTTCGGGAAGCGTGGAGAAATGGATACTTCCCAATCTGAAATTTGAGGCGACCTTCAAAAACGAAGACAAGGATGGTGTTCGCATGTGGGGACGCGGCTACGACTGTGCGTCGTACGTTTGCGGCTCATCGACCACGGCGGCAGTGAACCAGGCCACTTTCCTCAAGAATGCGATCCTGATGATTCCTGAGCCGATCAATTCGACCATCCGTCAGTTCGACGCCAGATTCAATTTCCACGACGAGAAACTGAATTTGAGTGCAGCCTATTACGGCTCGTTCTATACCAACAAGAACGGCAACATCAGCCCCATCGTGCCAAACAGTCTCTATGGCGGCAACGGCACATTGGTGGGGAGTCTATATCCTGCCGTTGGCAGCAATATCATCGCTGGTGGCGGTACCAGCCTGCAGAATGTTCTTCAGTCGCCGATGGCGCTGCAGCCCGACAATCAGGCGCATCAATTATCGCTTTCCGGCAACTACGCCTTTACGTCGTCGACTCGAGCGACCTTCAAGTACGCCTACACCCATGCAACACAGAGCAAGGACTTTGGCAGCATGGGACTGGATGGCGCCCCCGGTGTGGCGAATCTGAACGGGCGCGTGGACACCGTCGCCGCACAGTTGGGCCTCACCTCCAGACCCATAAAGGATCTGTCACTGCTTGCCAACGTTAATTACGCGCGCAAAGAAGACAAAACGCCCAACGCGCTTTACAACGTCGAGGCGAAGGCGATCTTCCCCTCTACCACGCCGACGAGTTATACCAACCTAAATCAGGTCGGTGTTCCTGGCGCGGTGTGGAACAACAACCACGTGTCCAACACCAATCTGAATGGCAAGGTCGAGGCGAGTTATCGTTTGCCGGACAACTATCGCGTAACAATCGGCACCGACTACAAAATGGTCGAGCGCGAGGTGCCTGAGTCACGCGTCGAAGAAGCGTTGGCCGGCCTTGGCCCATTGCGCGGCAAGACGACCGAAACCGGTTATCGCATCGACCTTCGCCGCAACATGTCCGAAACGCTGAACGGCAGTATCGGCTATTCCAGTAGCAAGCGCACTGGTTCGGACTGGACCAATCTCGGCACACTGGACCCAACGTCTTTGCCCGTCAATAATGCTCTAAACACCTACCTGATCAATACTTATTGCGGTGGGCAGCCTTGCTATGGACAGGTACTTTCGCCGCAAGCCATCCTCGGTCTGAACGCGAACACGCCGTTCCCCATGTCACTGGCTGATCTCAAGCGCGACAAATGGAGAGCGACGCTGGACTGGACACCGCTTGAGAACTTCAACATGCAGCTTATGGCGGAAGACGGTAAGGACAGAAACGTCATGCCGTTTGACCCTGTCGCCGGTGGCAAAGGTTGGCGCGACAGCAGCGTTTCGTTTTACGGCATCGATGTTTCGTATGTGATCTCGGAGACCTGGAAGTTGAGCGGCTACGCTTCCCAGGGAGAGCAAACCATGCACATTAACCACAGTACCGGTTACGTGGCCGATCTTCGTAATCACAGTCAGTCATTCGGCACAGCGCTGGTCGGGCAACCGACCAAACTGCTGCAAGTCGGCGCCAGCCTTTCCTACGTGAATGACATCAATAAATATGGCGCCGCTGCTGCGACCGGCACCACCGGCGACCGTCTCACCGGAATTACTGTCACCCAACCCAGTGCGGCGAATCTTGCACAGGCGGCGGTAGGACTTCCGGATGTAGTTTTCCGCAAGACCATATTGAGCGTCTATGGCCAGTACACGCTCAACAAAAAGTCTGACGTTCGGCTCGACGTTATTCAGCAAAACACCAAGTACGACGATTGGGTCTGGGGGTCGAATGGTGTG
>JBDTPE010000162.1:0-6134 GCA_039932875.1 Betaproteobacteria bacterium
TCGAGTTCAACATCAAATTTGATCGCGATCGCGTGTAGCGTATCGCCGGATCGAAGCGTATAAGTGATCGATTTTGGCTGTGCCGCGCCTCAACGGCTACCAAACCTGCGCGCTGATCAAATGATCAGGAGTACAGCCACATACCGGTGGTCATGTTGACCTCAAATGACACATCATTTGACCGTGCGCGGGGCTTTGCTGTGGGCTCGAACCAGCACCTCACCGAGCCATACACAAAGGATTCCCTGCTGCGAACGGTGGAGGCGCTGGTTCCTGTCAAGTGCGCCACACCCGTGTTGCTACAGAGTTAATATCCGGGAGTTGGGCGAACAAAGGTCCTCGGGGCATCGCGCTTCAGGGGCACGCTCCGTCACGCGTCTCACCGGGCGCCTCTTATGTCACGCTTTTGGTCCTCGCCAGGCAACCGGCGTGGGAAATTTGCCCCTACTCATGGACGCACTCACACCGCAGCGAGTGAGAATGCCAGCGCAACTGGCCAGCGATAGTCCCCAGCGCGCACGCCGGGCGCCAGGTGAAGGCGATAGCTGATCGGAACAAGCTTATCGATGATGATCCCGGAGTCCACTCGCATGCTGCCGGCACCGGTCGAAGCGATCAGGTTTTGCCCGGACATTTGCACTTCGACCTTCGTCAAGAAGTGTGCATCATATTGCGCGCCGAGCAGGTAGCCGCTGCGGGTATTAATGGTGATCTTCACCAGGGTACTGGCATCAAGGTCGACGTACCCTTGGGCGATATGCCGATTTTCGATCAAAATGTGCTCCGGCTGACTGACCGCGCTAACGCGAATAATCGCGGGGATCACGATGCGAAAATTGACGCTCGCGCTATTACTATTCGTACCTGTCTTGCTCTCGGCATGGCCGATTGTCGGCACCACAAGCGTGAGCAAACCTGCAAGCAACCACCGCCACGCAAAGCCGGCGTGCTTTCCGTTTGCACCAACCACATTGGCCGGCTGCTGCGACTGCTGAAACGCCTCGACTAATCGACTCATTTTGATCTCCAGTTCTCAGCCGCCACTTTGCAGCGTAGACCGGTAACGGGCTATCGGGTACTACCTGAGCAGGTGGGATCGGAATGCCTTGGGGACGCCTGTCAATTGGTACGCCGACCATCGTTTGCCGACCAGCGTACCAACGGCCAAATCAATCGCAATGAGACGTGCTCACCACTAAGTCATCCCAGCTCGCATGCCCGCAGCCCGGCCAAAACACGCACACCTGGAAATGTGCTCAGCTTCCCCTTATGAGAGTCTTAACACTAGAGTACGACCTGCCGGTCTGCGAGCCGATTCGATAAGTCGCTGACCCTGTCTGCGAATCAATTGTCGTTACGTCGCCCTTAACCTGCTGATTTGGCGACGTCGGCTTCACGTCCGTCTGCGTCGGCGTATAACTCTTCGCTTGTGTGGCATCTGCTTGAAGCGCACTTGAAGTCGAAGTGCGTGTGGTCCCGTTACTGTCGGCATAACTTGCCAGCGCCCTGTTGCCGACAACCAACGGGGCGTGGCTCACGTCCGCAGTTGCATTCTGAGCATGAACGACGATTGCACAAAATACCAAAGCGGTTAGCAGCGTATGGCGAACCGCCTGCGGATTCGTGCGATAGAGGGTGCTTTTCGATTTCATTGATTTACTCCTGGCGCAGTGATCAGTGGCTAGAACGTTGCATTACCTGCACGCGCCCGAAATTGCGGTTCGACTGCTGCCAGCGATTGCGGGGCAGTACCAATGATCTCGGTTGGATTGGTGGAATGTAGTGGACGAATATTGTGTATGTTGTGCTCGCGACGCGTCTTGCGCGATACCGCCTCGAACGCACTGTTGAATACGTCATCGGCCAACCCTAAGCCACGAACCCGCTGTATCTCCCCTGAAGACAGGCGGTGGCGCAACGCCTCCAAACCCATGTAGCGGGTAGTACCGGTTTCGAAGTGTTTGAATACACAACTACCCAGAATCGAGGTGACCCAATTCAGCCGCCAGCGCCTGATCCCCTCCACGTCACGCGTTTCTATCCAGTCACCGCAGGCCAATCCGAGCGCGGCCAGTTCCGCACTCGGCGACGCTGCATCGGACTTCGTTGCGAGTGCTGCCATTGGAGCGGCGAATCGATCACCACTGATTTCCACTGCACGATTGGCATCGAAGAGTTCATGCACAATTTGCAACGCGGCAAAGAAACTGCGCGAATCCTGAGCACCAGCGACTTCCGCTTCCTTTAGTAGCGATGCAATGGCGTTGGGCAGCATCGCAGCCAGGCGCTGCCGCTGCGTTTTCGGCGTCGACTCCCGCATGCTCATCAAAATGTCGTCGAGGGTGGCCAGGCCTAGTTTCCACGGATAACCACGCTGTCCGCCCCGCAGATAGCTGTGTATGAGAACATCGCGCCAGTCCGTCACGATGAACGAGCCAATTGCCGTCGGAAGACTAACGTTCTGCAATCGCAACCCAATTTCGCGGTCAGCCTGGCCGCCCGCAAACTCGGCCGCCTCGTCACGTTCAAGCGCACGCAGAACATCGTCATTCAAGAGTGCGGCTTCTTCGTGGTGATAAAAGAGAATATCCAGTCGATCAAAAGCCAGGCTAAACGCGTTAGGGACTTCGTTGCGAATCGCGATCAGGCCATCAACGATACTTGCGACCGAGCGTAACGTTGAATCATCTTCGTCACGCATGCCGACGGTAATCGTGAGACCGAACTCGGCGATCAGGTCAAGAAGCTTTCGTACAGGATGTTGCACTTGCGTGAGTAGCGAGCGATCCATAAGTGCCAGTTCCAGCACCGGCAGTTGCAGCCGCGCGACGATCTCGCGCAATTGACGCGGCATGCGTACGTCAGCTAGCAGGCGGTCAAACATCACGGTGATGATGTCGCTGACCACCTGCTCATCGCGCTTGAGCTTCTCCTGCAGCTCCGGGCGTGCGTCGTGCAACGTGCGCGAGCCTGTCACGATTACTGCCCGATGCGCACTGCGTTTCTCCATAGTTTGCGGATTCCCGTACAGAGCGGGCTCAGCCGTTTGCTGAGCGTCAACGATGACAATCTGGCTGCTCATCGCTGGCATTATTTGACCCCCGGGTTCCTGGCTCGCTGCGTTTCGTGCTGGCTCCCTGCTTTCCGATTTCTTCAGTAGATGGGTCAACGCCAAGATCAATTCGTCATTTAGCTTTGTCGCGCCCGCTGTGACCTCGTCCTTGGCCGGCGCCGTTTGCCGTTCAGTCGCGACTATCGGGCGCCCAAAGTATTCGGCAGTATCAACATCGATTCCACGTGCTGTGAAAGCAGCGTTAGCCGCCGCATAAACCGCCGGAACGATTTCGAGAAGTACCGGGCCGAAAGTCCGGAAAATAACGAGTCGCACGCCGGCATCGGCTTCGACCGAACCGATTGCCTCCATCAAGGCTTGTGCAAATGCCTGAGGTGAGACCGGGTTTTGGTTGTCATTTGGGTAGTCGATGCCTGTCACAACCGCAATGCAGCCGGTGAGTCTCCAGAGCTCGAATTCGCTCTGCTCCTTCAGCCGCCGGCTACAGTGATTGATGGCGATTTCTTCGTTCAGGCGTTCGTCAGAAAGCAACGTCATGCCTGCGAGCGAGATGCGCGCGTTGCGGCCACCGGCATCGATCAAGCAAAACAGCCGTTCATCGAAAATCCGACGAAACACCGCTGACAAGTGCGTTTGCAGGTCCCGGCGGCGCGCGTAGAGCATTTTTGAGGCCCGCTCAAAGCTTTTTTTCCCGGCAGTGTTATTGCAGGCGTCGGCTTCAAATTCGATGCATTCACTGATATCAGGAATGGAATCGAAAATACGCTGCGCGAATTCCTGAGCAAGTTGTGTGCGGACACCCCCGATCAGGGTGGGGTCTAAAGCCGAAAGCGATGTTGCGATCATGGCAGATCCTTCAGTAGTAATGATGCAGACTCAACCGGGATTCATGTGTGGTCCGGTTCGCACTACTCACTCGCTAGGCAGTGGGAAACGGGGTGTACAGCTGGTGAATCCAAGTTACTCCCTCTATTGGCGACGACTATCAGGCGATACCTGAGACCGGCCTACGTAATTGCCGGGAAGACAGTTTCTTTGGCGCGTTCCTTCTGGACTCTCAGAGATGGCAACGCAATTGCCGTCGTCATTAGGGTTTTTAGCAGTTAACGATTCGGAAAACCCCGACAGGGCTTGGAAGCCGCTTGTACGACACTATCGATAGACGCGAAAGAGTTCGATTTAGCGATCAGGCAACGCCGAAAAAAGCGATCCACCAGCATTGGCGGGTGTTTACAGGCGAAAGTCGTCCATGAGCCGCGCCAATGCTGGAGTCTGACGCTGACAACGGGAACGCCATGCCTTTCGCAGTCTACGCGAGCGCATCTATGCCAGTACGAGGGCTGTTTTTGGAGTTCATCAGGAAAATGAAACCGTCTGTGAAACCAACGCAAAGCGAAACGACAACGTCACCAGCAGCACCTCCCCTGGATTTCAGGACGCGTCAATTGTTTCTGGCTTGCGCCGGTCTCATCCTTGTTTCTGGCGTGCTGGTCGCGCTGGCGCTGTTTCACCTTCGCAAAGCGGCGATTGAATCCGGCGAACGCCTGACTGCTTCGTTCGCTCACATCGTCGAGGAGCAGACCACACGCAGCATTCAGCTCGTCGATCAGCGATTGCAGGCGGCATTGAACGGTCTCGCGCAACTCGACGCTACAAACCAATTGACAGAACAAAGATCCCGCACGTTATTGAAGCAACAACTAAGTGACCTTCCACTAGTGCGCGCAATCTGGTTTCTGAATACCGAGGGACGTATCAAATACGACTCCGACACAGGAAACATAGGGTTGAATCTGGCCGACCGCGACTACTTCCAGATTTTCCGTACGCAACCGCTGACGATGTTCTATGTGGGACACCCGGTTCGCAGTCGCACTACCGGAACCTGGTTGATCAGCGTTGCAAGACCAGTGCATACGGCTGATGGCAAATTTGCTGGTGTCATTGTTGCGGCAGTGGAGCCAAGCTACTTCCAGACGATCTGGCGGCAGGCTGACTTTGGCGCAGGCGCCACAGTCGCACTATGGCGGCGCGACGGCACACTGATGATGCGAAGCCCGATTAAAGATGAGGAAATCGGAAAGAATTTTTCAACCAGGCCACTGTTTAGCAAATGGTTGCCTGCCAGCCCCGTCGGCGCGTTTCAGAACAGTGGCCTCTTTGACGACGATTTGCGCAGTCTCGCCTATCGAACGCTGGCCACACAGCCGGACCTCGTCATGGTCGTGACCCAATCGCTTGTGGTGATCCTGAAACCCTGGCGGGAATTCGCCATGTTGGCGCTGACCATATGGATTGTCGCCGTGACGATCCTCCTCGGCCTTTGTGTATTCGTGAGCCGCATGTGGAAGCAGCGCGCGCGCGCAGAAGCCGCTGGTCGGGAAATGGCGCAGCGTCTCGCACTCGCGACCGATGTCGCATCAATCGGTATCTGGGATTGGAACGTCGACGCAGATACGCTATTCGCGACATCCAGATGCTTCACGATGTTGGGTGATGATCGAGGAGACGGCAATCGCAGCCGCGAGCAATGGCTCGAACGTGTTCACCCTGAGGACAGACACACCGTGGTCGAAACGGTACAGGCTGCGTTGGCAGGCGCAGACAGTGATTACACCTACGAAGTCCGTATGTGGCACGCCGACGGATCGCTTCGATGGGTGACCGTGGCCGGACGCGTTCTCACGCACAACGCCGACGGCAAGCCGAGCCGGATTCTGGGCATACGCATGGACGTCACCGAAAGGAAGCGCGCCGAGACTGCAATGCAGGAAAGCGAGGAGCGTTACCGCGCGCTCGTCGAGTGGTCGCCGGAGCCGGTCTGCGTCCATCGCGACGGCAAAATAATTTACGTCAACCCCGCGACCGTAAAAATGGTTGCTGCAAAGTCTGCGCAAGAACTGGTAGGCCGAAGCGTACTCGATTTGATTCACCCGGACTCCCGGCAAATTGTGCTGGCGAGGCTCAAAAACCTTGCTGGCGGCGATACCCAGAACACGCTCTACGAACTCAAGTTTGTAAAGCTTGACGGAACCGCAATCGACGTGGAAATTCGCGGCAC
>JBDTPE010000163.1:0-6129 GCA_039932875.1 Betaproteobacteria bacterium
GCCTTCAACGGTATTGGGTAATTTGATCGCCTTCAGATCGCGCCCGCCGCGCCATTCGGCGTCTTCACCCTGAATAACGAGCAGACCATCAGCGCGCAAAGCCAGGGCGATTTCCTCTGCATACACCGGCACGCCTTCGGCACGCTCGATGATCAGGCGCGCAGCGAGATCGGGTAGCGTTTTGACGCCGAGGCGCCAGCACGCAACCTGCGCAATTGCCTCATCGGTGAGCGGCTTCAACTCAATCACTTGCACCGACTGTTTGTGTTCGAGGTCTCCCAGCCACGTCGCATCGCGCCCCGCTTCCGGGGTAAACGATGCGATCACTAACAGCGGTGCCGCTTGTCCGGCGAGACGCATCAACATCTCGCCCGATGCACCGTCTATCCATTGCGCATCGTGCAAAACAACCAGCACCGGCTTTGCTGCCGCTGACTGCCCGAGTACCGCACTGAACAAGTCGCGGGTGCGTTCCGCGCGACCGCTACCAGCGAGATTGCGCGTTTCATCGTTGTCTTCCCAGCCTAGCGGCAGCACCGGCTCGAACAGTGGTGCTGCTTTGAGCAGACGCGGTTCGTCAGGGAGTGACGCCAAAATGTTGTAGCGCCGTGATGTCGTATCTGGTGCGGTCAACTCGGTGCGAAACAGCGCCTCAAATACGCTTCGCCACGCGGCATATGGTGTGTGATGGTCGATGGAATCGCCGGCGCCGACCAGCACCGTCATGCCGCGAGCCCCTGCGCGCCGTGCCGCTTCCTCCAGCGTCCGTCCCATGCCCATGCCGCGCTCGGCCTTGACGAGCACGCAGCCGCCTGCCTCGCCACGCGCGATGGCATCCAGCCGTTCGCTGAGAATAGCTATTTCGGCTTCGCGGCCTATCGCCGGCGCACGCGATGCGCTGGTGCTTGCCTGCACCATCGATTCGCCTTCGATCGGCCGGAAAATAGCGACTGGCGCGGACCGGCCTTTAACCTTTATCGGCGGCAGCGTTTCAAATTTCAGGCGGCGTTGTGCGGCGTTCCAGGTTGGCTCATCGCACAGCAAGCCACCGTGTCCGGGCGCCTTGGCCGCTTGCATCAAACGTGCAGCAAGGTTAACGATGTTGCCCATGACCGTATATTCGCGGCGCTGTTCATTGCCGATGGAACCGCAGAAGGCGAGGCCGGTGGTGATGCCGATGGTACATTCGTGGCCGGCCGCCGTCAGCACCTGGCGCATGGCGATGGCCGCACGCACAGCACGTTCCGGGTCGTCCACATGGCCTAGCGGGGGCAGGCCAAGGACTGCGATCAGCGAAGCACCCTTGTCGTCAACGCTGATCTTGTTGATGCTGCCTTCGAAGCGGTATAGCGCCAATTGCAGTGATTTCATCGTTTGATGGGCATCGGCCAATGGCCGCTCCGCACTGAACGTGGGCAGGTTCAGAAAAATCACCGACAGGCGACGTTGCTCACCCAGCCAGTCGGTTTGATTGGCATCGAGACGGGTACGAATCGCCCCCGGAATATAGCGGCGCAGCGCTGCCGCCGCGACCGGCAGCACGTCGAGCACACTGGCAGCGGGGGCAGCTGCGGTCAACGCGCCGGTGACGCGGAATGCCCCTTCGTCCAACGCTTCAGCAGATACATCGCCGCGAATGAACACCATGGCGGCAGCGGAGAGCATTACATCGCCCGGCGACGCCATGCCGTTGGCGATACCCACTTGTTCCAGTGGCGAGCCGGCCAACAGAAATTCCCAGCGCTCATAGACGCCGCCCAGATGTGAGCAAATCACTGTGCCAGCACCAATGGAGATTTTCATCGACAGACGCAAGTCCCCGCCGACGTCATAGTTGTTTAGCTCGCGCTGGAGCTGCAGGGCGCAGGCGGTGGCACTGCGGGTGGCAAGCGCAAGAGGCGCGCCCGCTCCATCGGGTGCCGGCCACAGCACGATCAGGGCGTCGCCCGCGAACTTGACCACGTCGCCGCCCCAGTACTCGACGATGTCGATGATGCGACCGAAATACAGGTTGAGTATTTGCGTCAGGTGCTCGGTGCCGGCCGGGCCCCCGGCGGCAAGCCGCTCGGTGAGACTGGTGAAGCCGGATACATCTGCGAACAGCAGCGCGGCTGGGAAGCGCTCCGCGACAGGTTCATTGCCGCCAAGACGACCGTCGTTGGCGCGTTGCACAATCAGCTTCGGCAGGTAGCTGGCCAAGGCCTTTAGGTAAGTCGACATGTGGGCTCGGGTTAGGCGTTAGGCTATCAACGTAACGCCTATTCGCTGATGGGCAATGTAGCCGCCAGCCGCGTTGTCGTCAACTGAGGTTTACCGGTTCAAGCCAATAGCTGACGATACAGCGCCGCGTACTGTGCACCGGTTGCGGCCTGTGTGAATGGCATCACTTTTGCCCGCGCTCGCGTGCCCATGCCCGGATCCGCCAGCGCCGCCTGGACCGATTTCGCAATTGCGGCCGTGTCCAGCGCATCGACGACGAAGCTGTCAACACCATGTTCGATCCAGTCTGCAGCACCCGACTGCGCACTCGCGACCACCGGCAATCCACACGCCATCGCCTCGGCAAAGACCAGACCAAAGGGCTCGTACAGCGACGGCATGACAAACACATCGCTCGCCGCATAGTAAGGTCGGACATCGGCGAGCGCACCGGTGAAATGGGCGCGATCCTTCAATCCCAGCGAGTTGGCAAACGCCTGATACCTGGTGGTGTTCTTGTCCTTGCCGACCACGATTGCGTGCAGGTCGTTGACCTTGGCTGCCGCCTGGAGAAATCCACGGACGCCTTTTCGTTCAAACCCGGAGCCGACATAGATTGCCACCGGCGCGTCCGCTGAAATTCCCAACTGCTTTTTGGTCGCTAGCCGGTGCTCATCACGCAACCGCGGATGAAACGCGTCCGTGTCGATGCTGCCGTAGATAACATGCAGCTTGTCCGCGGCAACACCGTAATGTTTGATCACATCCCGCTTCACCATTTGCGAGATACAGATGACGGCCTTTAGCTTCGACGATGCGTACATGCGTCGTTCGGCATCGAGCACGTAGCGATGATGCGGATTGATGCGCACGCCAAACTTCTGCATCGGCGTTTGTACACGCCGGCGCTGCGCGAGCCACTCGGCATGCACGCCATCGACCGCGTGAAATACGTCGCAGCAGGCCAGGCGTTCGTATGACTGTACCAGGTCGAATCTTTCTGTTTGTAGCAGCTCACACGCCGCATGCGCGAAGCCCCGATCCCGGCTTGCAGAGGTAAAGTAGCGCGGATTGACAATCTGGTGGGCGATGCCGGCGTCGGCGCTTTGTGGCCAGGCGCGCGTGACAATCGTCGGCCGTGCACCTTGCGCGACGAGCGCATCTGCAGCGCTGTTGAGGAAGCGCTCGGCTCCGCCGAAAGGGTCGTACTTGGCGCGAATGAGGGCGAGTTTCATGCGGTGTTGGGTGAGACGACCAATCTGGGATGCAAGGCGCGACGATAGCAGAAATGACACGCGGCGAGCGGCGGGGCTGACGCAAAGACCGCCATCAACCAAAAACGTAAGACTCCAGCACTGGCGCGGCTGTCAGACAGAATATGCCTGAAGTGCCGCACAGAATGGCGATCTTTGATTTTCAATGTGAAGTCACCCGCTGATAACGATACAATTCGCCACTCGCTGCCAACCTTCCGCGCCCGCCTCCCCTGCCAATGTATCCGCTCCAAATCGATCCATGAAGCCGCTATCCATCCTCCACACTGAATCCTCGCTGGGCTGGGGCGGACAGGAGATTCGCATCCTGACGGAAGCCCGCGGCATGCTGGATCGCGGACATCGCGTGACACTGTTGACGCCGCCGCAGGCAGAGATTTTTCAAGCCGCAAAACGCAAAGGCATACCTGTGGAAGCGTTGAGCATTGCGAAAAAGCGCGTCGCTCCATTGCTTGCCTTGCGCGGCTGGCTGAAGCGGCACGGTAGCCAGTTCGATGTCATCAATACCCACAGCTCCACCGATAGCTGGCTGGCGGCAGTTGCCTGCGCCACGTTGCATGACATGCCCGCACTGGTGCGCACCCGTCACGTCTCCACACCGGTCAACAATCATTTCTCCACGCGCTGGCTCTACGACAAAGCGACCGCGCACATCGTTACTACGGGTGAAGCGCTACGACAGCAATTGCACAGAGATAACGGCTACGCCCTTTCGCACATGACATCGGTGCGTACCGGCATTGCGCTCGACTACTATCGGCCGCTAGACAAGCTCGCCAGCCGCGCCAAGTTGGGACTGGAAAATCGCCCGACCATCGGCATTCTCGCCACCCTTCGCGACTGGAAGGGCCATGAGGATTTGCTGGACGCGATGGTATTGTTACGCAGTCAGTTTGCGCGGTTTTCGGATTGGCGGTTAGTGATCGTTGGCGACGGGCCGGAGCGCGAACGGCTGGTGCAAAAGACGGCGGCGCGGCAACTCAACGATGTCGTAAAACTGGTCGGCAATCAGGACAACGTACCGGAATGGCTGTCCGCATTCGATATTTTTACCCTGCCCTCATACGGAAACGAAGGTGTGCCGCAGGGCATCATGCAGGCGATGGCCTGCGCGCTGCCAGTGGTGTGCACTTCTGTGGGCGCAATCAGCGAAGCCGTGCAGGATCGCCACACCGGCATCATGGTGTCCACGCGCGATCCGCAGTCGCTGGCAAACGGATTGGCGCTGCTGATGAACGATGAAGAAGGGCGCGTTCAGATGGGTAACGAAGGCCATGCGTTTGCGCGTAAACACTTCGGTGTCGACGTGATGCTCGACAAGATGGAAGCGGTGTTTCGCCAGCACGCCCGCGCATGACGCCAACGCCAATAGCGCCGACAAAGCGTATCAGCGCCGAGCAGGCGTTGGCTGCAAAGCGGGTGTTGATCATCAACGTCACACGCATCGGCGACACCGTGCTCGCCACCCCCGCGATTCGTGCCATCGCCAGGTTTTTCCCCAATGCAAGCTTGACGGTATTGGGCCATCCCAAGCGCGTTGAGGTGCTGGCACATATCCAGACCATTCAGCGCATCGGCGGCATCGACAAACGCTCGGCGCTATGGCGCGGCTGGCGTGATGTCATCACCGGTCCAGAATACGACTGGGCCTTTGTGTGGCGCAACGACGAGGAGCTGGTGCGCTATGCACTACGCAAGGCGCGTCACGTGGTGGCACATCGCCAACAGAGTGAACGAATCAACTCTAAGCTGTTCGCTGCTGTCGAACGCATTGGCGACAACCAGATTCATGCCGTCGCGTGGGCGCTGTCCTTGCCCGCGGCAGTCGGCATTCCTGCAGATGGCCATCAACTAGATTACCGTGTGAGCGAAGCCGAAGCGATAACTGCGCGGCAACGACTTCAATCCGATTTTCCAAACAGCAAGGGGCCGTTCATCGGCATGCAGGTGGCTAGCTTTGCAACCAAAAGCTATCGCGACTGGCCCATCGGGAACTTTATCGAACTGGCGACGCGTATCGCAATGGCAAATGCCGATGCCCGCTTCGTGCTTTACGGCGCCCAAAGCGATCAGGATCGCATCGCCAAATTGACCAGTGCCTTGCCGGGTAAGTCAAAAAGCTACGCGGGTGCATTCAGTCTGCGCGAGACCGTGGCGATGATGTCTTGTACTGACCTTTACGTCGGCGTGGACACCGGTCCTACGCATCTGTTCGGCGCGCTTAAAAAACCCATGGTGGTGCTGTATCACCCCTCACTGCGCAGCGCGCTCTACAAGCCATTGGACGCACCGGCGTTGTACGTGGTCGATCATCCGCTGGCTGGCCCTGATGCGACCAGCGATATTCCAATGATGGAGATCAGTGTGGATATGGTTTGGCAGGCAGTTTCCGCTGCGCTACGCGGAGATGCTTCAACCTTGCCTGGGTTGCCCGCGATCGGAGCCTAGCGGCCCACGTGCTGACCGTGTCATGACACCGCCAGCAACTCATTTAACGCCGCCGTCACCTTTGCCACCGGTAGTTGCGTCAGGCATTCGCTCACTTTCGATCCGCCACAGCCATCATTGCCACAGGGGCGGCAACTATGCCGCGCCTCGGTTGAGGCGACGATTCGGTGAATCACGCCCCACGGCCCCCAGTGCGCTTCACCGGACG
>JBDTPE010000164.1:0-6127 GCA_039932875.1 Betaproteobacteria bacterium
CTGCGCGGTGCAATTGGGGCAGATGGTTAGTAACATGCGCGAAAGTATAGCCGAGCCCAGCTACACTCCTTCACCTGAGCCTTCAATGTTTGAGGCGTGCTATCGATTTGCCGGCTCAGCTGGAATGGCGCAGTCCAGCAATACAGGCCCATCCCTCTTCGAGGCACCAAACGCGCAGATCGAACCATTGACGGTATCGCGCGATGATCTCGTCTGCCTGATCGTCGAGGATGCCAGCAAGCACCAGCGTGCCATTAGGGAGGGTATGAGCGGCGAGCAACGGAGCCAACACGCGCAACGGATTGGAAAGGATGTTTGCAACCAGAATATCGCCGACCACATCCAGTTCAGATTCCGCGTCCCCAAAATGCACAACAACATCATTCTGCTTGGCGTTAAACCGCGCAGTTTCCACCGCACGCGGATCGATGTCTACGCCGTACGCCGCAACCGCTCCGAGCTTCATTGCAGCGATGGCCAGGATCCCTGACCCCGTTCCGTAATCAATAACCGTCGGTTGGGCTGATGGCTGCAGGTTACCCTCCAGCCACTTCAAGCAGAGACGTGTCGTAGGGTGACTTCCTGTTCCGAACGCGGCCCCGGGATCGAGCACAATATTGATCGCGTCCTGTTGCGGCGCGCGATGCCAAGTGGGCACAATCCAGACGCGCTCTGAAATCTTGATTGGTTGGAACTGCTCGCGGTTGCGTTCCACCCAGTCTTGATCTTCGAGCCGACTTGATTCAAACGGTGGCGATGCAATCTCAAGCACATTCGCGACGCTTGTGAAAATTGTTTGCACGCTTGCGTCGGGTGAAAACAAAGCGGTCAGACGGCACTCGTCCCAAAGACCAGTATCAGCGCCAGGCTCACCGAAAATTGGTTTTTCGCCGGCGGTTCCGTCGAGCGCGTCGTCGACATTTACAGAGATGGCGCCATGCTCCATCAGGGCATCGCCGAATGGGTCCGCATGTTCACGCGGAAGACAAAAAGCAATGGATTGCCAGTACATTGTCTGTAAGCTAGTTCACGAAAAGGCTTGAGATGCGTTAGTCCGCTTCGCCAACAATTTTCTTCAACTTTGCCATCCTGGCTTCGAGAAAATGGATTGACGTCCCACCTTGAATGAATGCCGCATCGTTCATAAGCTCCTGATGCAACGGAAGGTTAGTCTGGATGCCCTCGACGACCATTTCTGAGAGCGCGGTACGCATGCGTGCAAATGCCTGCTCGCGCGTATCGCCATGTGCGATCAGTTTTGCGATCAAAGAGTCGTAATGGGGTGGAACGAAGTAGTCGGCATAGACATGTGAATCGACGCGAATTCCAGGCCCACCGGGCACATGAAAGCGGGTGATGCGTCCAGGTGAAGGAACAAACGAGACGGGGTTTTCCGCATTAATGCGACACTCGATCGCGTGACCACGCAATTCAATATCTTTTTGTCGATAGCGCAGTTTATGTCCTGCCGCAATGCGTATCTGTTCCTGCACAATATCCACACCCGTAATCATTTCAGTCACTGGATGCTCGACTTGGACGCGCGTATTCATTTCGATGAAAAAAAACTCATCGTTTTCGTACAGGAACTCGAACGTACCGGCACCTCGATAGCCCATTTTTATGCACGCTTCTGCACAACGTTCGCCGATCCGATCTCGCAATCGCGCCTTTAACTCCGGCGCTGGTGCCTCTTCAATGATTTTCTGATGACGCCGTTGCATCGAGCAGTCGCGTTCCCAAAGAAATATCGCGTTCTTATGCTCGTCGGCCAGCACCTGAATTTCGATATGACGCGGATTCTCGAGAAATTTCTCAAGGTAGACCATCGGATTATTGAACGCGCCTAACGCCTCGGCCTTGGTCATCTGCACAGCATTGATCAGCGCAGCCTCGGTATGTACAACACGCATGCCGCGTCCCCCGCCTCCGCCGGCGGCTTTGATGATTACCGGGTAACCAACTGCGGCGGCGATTTTGCGTATTTCCTTGGGATCATCTGGCAGCGCACCTTCCGAGCCGGGTACACAGGGGACGCCGACTTTGCGCATGGCGGCTTTTGCGGCGACTTTATCTCCCATCATGCGAATGTTCTCGGGCCGTGGCCCGATGAACACGAAACCGGAGTTTTCCACGCGGTCCGCAAAATCTGCATTTTCAGACAGGAACCCATAGCCCGGATGGATCGCCTGGGCATCGGTGACTTCGGCGGCACTGATAATTGCCGGAATATTGAGGTAGCTGTCTTTTGATGGTGCCGCGCCGATGCAAACTGATTCATCTGCCAGCATCACGTATTTCGCGTCGGCGTCCGCTTCCGAGTGCACGCAAACGGTCTTGATGCCAAGTTCGCGACACGCCCGCTGAATTCGCAGCGCGATCTCACCGCGATTGGCGATCAGCACTTTTTCAAACATTGCCCCCGCTCTGGGGTTTGAGCCAAAAACAGCCATATCGGTCGCCGCGGCTATTCGATAGTGAAGAGCGGTTGGCCGTATTCCACCGGCTGCCCGTTCTCCACCAGAATAGCTTTGACGACACCTGCGGCATCCGATTCGATTTCGTTTAACAACTTCATGGCCTCAATAATGCAAAGCGTCTGCCCCTTGGTCACCGTTTGTCCAACCTCGACAAACGATGGCGTGCCGGGCGATGGGCAGCGGTAGAAGGTGCCGACCATTGGCGACTTTAAGGTATGCCCAGTGGGTGCAACCGGCCCTGATGCGGTTGCTGCGACTGGCGCGACCACGTCGGCAGGCAGTACGAACGTAGACGGGGACATTGGCGCGGGCGCATAGGTACCGGGGACACCGAGGCGGCTGATTCGTACCCGTTCTTCACCCTCGGTGATTTCGAGTTCTGCAATCCCGGACTGTTGCACCAGGTCGATCAGTGTCTTGATTTTTCTCAGATCCATCGCTAAATCCTCTCGTGCCTGCGAGTCATATTGTTATTGGCCGACAGCCGTCATCGCGGCGGTCGTTGCCTGAATTTGCTAATTTTTGCTATTGCTCGACGAACCAATGCGTCGCAGGGCTGCTTCCAGCGCAAATTCGTAGCCCGCCGGCCCCAACCCGGTGACGACGCCTACCGCGAGGTCTGACAGGTAGGAGTGTTTACGGAATGCCTCGCGAGCATGCACGTTTGACAAGTGCACTTCAATGAATGGGATCGCTACGGCTGCCAGTGCGTCACGCAAAGCGATACTTGTGTGGGTATAAGCGCCGGGATTGATCACAATGAACGTCACACCTTCGGTTTTTGCTGCATGAATACGGTCAATTAGCGCGCCTTCGCCATTGCTCTGAAAACAGCCTAGTTCAAGGTTTGCCTGCTTCGCGATTGCCAGCAACTTTGCATCAATCTCGGCCAACGTTGTGTTCCCATAAACGGCGGGTTCACGCGTGCCAAGCAGATTCAAGTTCGGGCCGTGAATGACTAATATCTTCGACATGGGCTGCAGTTTGCCTCAAAATGCCGGAAATTGTCCAGCTTTTAGCCGAAGATACGAGTTTATGTGAGTTGGGTTTTTGCGACAACTGTTGTATTTTTACCCTGTCAGTTGCGCAATATTTTAACGCTACAAACTAGGCGAAGTTCCCAAACTCAAGCAAACCAAGTTGCGAGGCAAAAAGCAGCGCCGTTGAAATTAGGGACTTTTAGTTACTTTTTGGCAGATTTTTTGTAATTATCGCTACCATTTCCACTTCTGAAATCAGCCCCAATTTGGAATAGACGACTTCCCCGGCCGGCCTCAATATCAATGTGTGGGGAAGCAACCCGAGTCGGTTACCCATTCGCCGGGAAAACTCGATTGCACCTGTTTCGGCCACCAGGAGTGGGTAGTTGATGTCGACATTTTTTCCGAAGTTAGCGACATTTGACTGCGTATCCGCTGCGATTCCGACAATTTGAAGTCCTTGGCCACCAAACTTTGCTTGCAGATTTTTCAGAATTGGTATTTCTTCTTTGCACGGGCCGCACCAGGTTGCCCAGAAGTTTATGACCAGCAAACGATTTTCCCATTGGGCGAGTGACTGAGTTCGGCCCTGAGCGTCCGGGAACTTGGCTGCATATATCACGCCGGGGCTGACAGAGTTTGATCGGGTTTCGGCTGGGGCGCCAGCCAGATTTTGCAATGCGGGAGAGGGGTCAAGCAAAAGCGCGGCGGCGGCAAGCGTCAGCAGCCCCGCAACAAGCGCAATGATAGGAAATTTGGGCATCCTCTAAATAGCGCTTGACGTTCGGGTTCGACCGGTCACACAACTCACCTGGGTTTTTTCAGCATTTCACTTAGAGGCGGTTTACCCGTTTCCGATACCGATTGTGCTGGGTGTAGGTCACTCGCAACTCCAAAGGGACTATTTGGATATTTGAGGTCGCCAGACCCGACCTTCAACGTGAGCGTTTGGTGTAGCGGCGGATAGCAAACCCCTGCATCTGCACAACCTTGCGAGGTGACTTTTAGCCGCAGCAGTTTCTCGTCGCCCACGCGAAAGTCCTTGCCTAGTCTTGAGACTGGGATAAGTATGCGCATGCTATTACGAAAAATTTCAACGCGTCCGAAGGTCGCGTCGTCCTTCATTTCGCCCTTCGTGAAGACTGCCTTCCCAATTTTTGCAGACGTTGCTGGTTCGCCGACGATCTTGAATCGCGTCCGGTACATATAGTATCCATCGGCAATCTTGTACAGAAACTCGGCAGTTTTCGCGTCCTTGAAACGCGCGGAAAGGAGAAAGGCGCGCTCAGGTTCAAGCAGCTCCTGCTCGGCGCTCGTGCTGGCTGTAGTCGCTGCGGCAATGCACGCGTGGAACAGGAGCAACGCTAAAATGAGTGGCGTGTGCCATTGCCAGCCAAGAGAATTCGACCCTGCTTTATTGCTTTGTTTCACTCAATATCCAGTCAAAATATGCCGCCAAAGTGGCAGTCGCAGGCAGCGCGACTATTTCCGGCACGTCGTAAGTATGAAGATTCTTGATCGCGGTTTCGACTTCTGGATATCTTGCCGTAGTCGTCTTGATCAGCATGGTGATTTCGTCCGCCCTTACAATCGCTCCTTGCCACCGATACAGTGAGCTTCCGCACGGCATCATGTGCACACAGGCAGCCAGTCGTTGTTGCAACAATGACTCAGCGATCTTTACACCGAGATTTTCGTCGGGTACTGTAGTAATAACGACAAGTGCCCCAATTTTAGTAGTCAACGGCGGACGCCAAAAGTTCGCGCAACCAGCGCTTGTATGTGTAATGGAGGTGGAATGCGATTCTTAGTCCTCGGCATTGTAATGGGATTCCCGCTACTGGAAGGCTCCGTTTTGTACACGATTGGTCGCGGGCACGGTGGCTGGGTGTTGGCGTGGTTGATATTTGCCGCCATTGCCGGCATTGTGCTGATCAAGCAAGCTCGGTTTTCCTTGGTGACACGGCTGGCGGGTGAATTGTCGCGCGGTCAGTTCTCACTTTCGGCAATTATCGACAGTTTCCGAACGGTCCTGGCAGGCCTGCTGCTTATTTTCCCAGGTGTGATTTCGGACGTAATGGCGCTCGTGCTGCTGCTGCTACCGATCCGAGAGCCCTCTTATCAATATGCCAATTTGCACACGAGCCGGGTCACAACAGCTGACCAGAAGCGTGCTGGACCAGGATTTGATGGAGTGATTGAGGGCGAATTTCGACGCGAGCGCTAAGCACGCTGGCTAGCTGACAGAAAGCTTGCCAATGCGAATTGCAGCGTTGGATACTTCAATTGGAATTTCAATTCGCGCTTGATGCGCGTGTTGCAGATGCGTCTAGACTCGCTCATGAAACTGAGCAGCATAGGAGCGATTACCGCTTCCGCCTCGGATCGACTGACACGAGGCGGGCGGCTCAATCCAAACGTATCCGCGACGAGATCAAAATAGTCCGCCATCCGCAATTGACTGTCGTCGACTACATTGAAAACGCGAAATTGTTTTGGTCGCGGTTGATTCATCGCCTCAACGACAGCACGCGCAAGATCATCAGCATGGATGTGGTTGGTAAAAACATCATCCTCTTTAGCCAGAACGGGCGTGCGTCGATTTAAACGCTCCAGCGGCAGACGGTCCGCGGCATAAATTCCGGGCGCACGCAGCACAGTGATCGC
>JBDTPE010000165.1:0-6125 GCA_039932875.1 Betaproteobacteria bacterium
CCAACTGGTCTCGTCCACTGGAATGCCCTCAGCAAGTCGCTTGGCACGCATCTCGCGTTCCGGCTCGCCTGGCAGCCGTACCTGATCAAATCCCTCCTGCGGCGGCGAAGCCTTAACCCAGTCGATAAAGGATCGCATTTCTGAGGAGAATAACGCGCCTTTGCTCAACTTTGCCGGATCAAACAGAATTGTCAGCATGCCATTCAATACGCGCTTTTTCCCGCTTGCCGGCTCGTGGCAAGTCATACCGGCAGCGAGCGCCCCGCCTAGTAATTCGCAAACAACGGCGAGCCCATATCCCTTGTGTTCACCGAATGCGGCAATCGCGCCATAAGGCTCGACCACCGCAAATTTCGGGTCCGTCGTTGGTGCGCCTTTGTCGTCGATCAGGCGACCTGTTGGCATTTGCTCACCCTTGTTGAACGCGACCCGCGCCTTGCCCTGCGCCATCACGCTGGTCGCGAAATCCAGAATGATGGGTTCGCCGCCTGACACCGGGATGCCAACCGTAAAAGGGTTGGTTCCGAATCGCGCATCACCACCGCCAAAAGGGGCAACGATCGGTCGCGAAATGACATTTACGAAATGTAACGACACAAGCCCCTCGGCCACCGCCATTTCTGCCCAGGCGCCAATGCGGCACAGGTGATGGGAATTGCCCAGCGCCACAATGCAACTGCCAAATTCCTTCGCCCGCGCGATGCCCAGTTGCATGCTCTCGCGGCCGATGACCTGGCCAAATCCCGCCTGCCCATCCAGCCGCAGCATCGAGCCGCCGTCCATAACGACTTTGATATGCGCGTTGGCGATCAGTCCGCCCTCTATGAATGCTTCAGAATATCTCGCCAGCATGCCAATGCCATGCGAATCGTGGCCGGTAAGGTTGGCTTCGATCAGATTTTTTGTGACTAGATTTACTTCGCGTTCGTCACTACCGAAGCCGCGCACCAAAGCGGTAATGGCATCTGTGAGTTGGTGTACGGGAATCGTGTGCATCGATGGCATAGGATTGGATTCCGTTGATTGATTTGGGTTCACGAGGGCGATGATTAGGTTGACACATGGCCGCAAAGTCGGAAAACGGAAAGCCGAAGCAGTGGCCACAGTTAGCCTCAAGCGTCATGTGGAGTATTTGACCATGCGAACTGATTTGAAAGTGCGAATAATCGGTACGGACTAACACCGGGATGACTGGTGCGGAACCAGACCTGTACTAGCGGGCTGGTGGTAGACATCAGAAAGTAAGGCGAGTCGATTGTGGCCGTAAGCGGCAACAGGACTCGCAGTTCCAGGTCTTCTTCTGCGCCCGGATTCCACGAAATATCCGGGATGATCGGCAGCAGCAGTGCCAAACCACGGCAAAACTTGCTTGGCGATAAGCGGCCGCACCAGTAACAACAGAAACGCTTAGACGAAGATCGTGAACGCGTAAAGATTGATCATGTCTTGCGACTGACCGTGTCAATCAATTTGTAGCGACTCACGGTACGTTTACAGTGATGCGCGGCACCGCAGCGCACCGCAATTTGTCCAGTCGAACAAAATCGATTATGGAGACAGTTTTTTTGTCGGTCCCTTGCCGACATACTTATCCAGCCACGAAAAATACTCCTTGTACCAAAGCCGCGAATTCTGTGGCTTCAAAATCCAGTGATTCTCGTCTGGGAAAAACACCAGCCGTGACGGCACCTTGAGCGACTTGAGCGTGCTGTAGTAAGCCAGCCCTTGTGCATCCGGCACGCGGTAGTCAAGCGCGCCGTGAATGACCAGTGTCGGTGTTTTCATATGCTGCACGAACGAGATGGGATTTTGCGAGGCAAATTTCTGCGGGTCGGTCCAGTACTTGGTCGTGAGCGAATGTTCAAACCAGTAACCCGCATCTCCAGCGTACATCGATACCCAATCAAAGCAGCCCGCATGGCACACATATGCCTTGTAGCGATCTCCCCCCTTCTTGGCGCCGTTGCGCCCATTCATCCACGCGACCATCTTGCCGCCATAACTGCCCCCGCTTGCCGCGAGGCGTTTGGCATCGATGTAGCCTTGCTTCAACATGACGTCGGTGGCGGCTTCGATATCGGCGTGCTCCTTGCTCCCGAAGGTGCCGGTATTGGATTCCAGGAATTTGTTTCCCCAGCCCAACGAGCCATGATAGTTGACGCATGCAACCACGTAACCTTGTGCGGCAAACACCTGATTGTTCCAACGCTGGTGGAAGTTATCGCCCCAGTTGGCGTGTGGCCCGCCATGAATATTGTGCAATAGCGGCCATTTTTTCTTGGCGTCGAAATTCGGCGGGTACACCACCCACATCTGCACTGGCTCGCCGTTCCAGCCTTTGATGGTGAACTCTTTCACCTCACCAAGTTTGAACTTGGCCATCAAGGCGTCGTTGAACGACTCCAGCGGCGCGTCGTTTTTTCCATCTAAGTCACTCACGAATACCTTGGGTGCCGCAGACATGTTGTTGCGCACGAATACCACTTTGTCCGCCTTCACATCGAAATCGGTGATGGTGCCGCCTTGTGCGATCAGCGTCGGCTTTTTCGCTTTCACCGGTAAACGCCAGATATTCAGGCGACCGAATTCGTCGGCAGTAAAGTAAATACTTTTCGCGTCAGCCGACCACTTCAACGGTGCATTGATATTGCGATCCCACTGCGTTGTCACCTCGAGCTTGCCACCATTGCGCTCGATGATGGCAATCTTGTAATCGTCATCCATGGAGCGGCGCATGTCTTGCACCAGCAGCGCAATGGCCGAACCGTCGGGCGAATACTTGGGGGCGTAATGTGAAAACGGCGAGTCTGCTGTCAGGATTTTTGCCTTGCCGGATTTGACATCCATTTCGACAATGTGATGTTCCTGATCTCCGCGCGGATCCTTGTTCGGGTTAAAACAAAACACGAGTTGGCGGCCATCTGGCGAGATGTCGAAATCCGCGGAGCCGGGGTCTGATGTCTGCAGCGCAAACTTGCCACCCGCAAACAGGTCGCGACATTTTCCGGTCTTCAGATCGAGTACATGCACATGCGCCTGGCGCCCGTCCGAAAGCCAATGATCCCAGTGACGAAAGCAGGTGTGGTCAACAACATGGGCCTTAACCTTGTCGTCCTTCTTTTCTTTCAGGCGCTTCGCCTGCGCTTTCTCGCCTTTGCTGTCCGGCCACACCCATGAAATAAAAGCGATCTTGGTCGAATCAGGAAACCACTTGATGGCTGACGCACCAGTAGCGATGTTCGACACACGCCGTGCCTCACCACCGTCGGGCGGGATGACGTAAATTTGCGGCTCCGCATCAGCATCTTTACCCTCACCGCGTTTGGCGATGAATGCGATCGCTGCGCCATCAGGCGACCATTGCGGTTGTCCATCTTTTTCACCACAGCGGGTGAGCTCGCGCGGTGCGCCGCCGAATGTCGACAACAACCATAAACTGGTGCTGCCCTTGTTCTCATCCATGTCGTATTTCGCCAGCACAACACAGGCTTGGGTGCCATCGGGCGACAGTGTCGGCGAGGACGGTCGCTGGATTTTCCACAAATCGACGGCGGTGATGGCTTTGGTCTTCTTGGGCATGGTGTCGGTTCGCATTTGCAGTGGGAAAGGTGAACTCTAGCACTGGTGCGGCGTTTGGCGTATTTTTTGGCCAGCAGGGGCGACAATGCTTGAGTTTTGAAAGAGAGTAGGCGGGAAGTCCCTTTTTACCCGAACTCCACAAATTGCCATCCGCATCAGGCGATAATCACCCATCCACATTCGAGGAGCGCAACATGGCAAAACTGAACGTAAACGGGAAGGTAGTCGATTACACAGCCGAAGAAGGTACGCCCTTGCTGTGGGTATTGCGAGAACAACTGGGCATGACTGGCACCAAATACGGCTGCGGCATCGCCCAATGTGGTGCCTGCACCGTGCATATCGACGGCGTACCGATCCGCTCCTGCGTACGTCCCGCTTCCTCGGTCAAGGCGGCAGAGAAAATTGTCACGATCGAAGGACTGTCAAAAAACGGTACGCATCCCGTGCAAAAAGCTTGGGTCGCACTGGACGTACCGCAATGCGGCTTCTGCCAGTCGGGCATGATCATGGCTGCAACAGCGCTACTGAAAACCACACCGAACCCAACCGACAAACAAATCGACGACGCCATGACCAATATTTGTCGATGCGGCACCTACAACCGTGTGCGCGCGGCCATCAAGGTCGCCGCGAAGGAAATTGCAGGCGGAAAGCAGGTTGCCAACGCGCTCAACATTCAGCACGTCAATGGAGGCAAAGCATGAAAACCGCCAGCGTTGCCAATCCTTCCCGCCGCAAATTCGTTCAGGCTTCCGCAGCTACTGCCGGTAGCCTGGTCGTCGCCTTCAACATCCCATTTTCAGGAAACGTCCAAGCGCAAGCCGCCGCAGACGAAATCAACGCCTGGGTCGTCGTCAAACCGAACGATACCGTAGTCATTCGCATCGCCCGCTCGGAAATGGGTCAAGGATCGCTTACCGGCCTTGCGCAGTTGGTCGCAGAGGAGCTCGAATGCGACTGGGCCAAAGTCACGACCGAATATCCGACTCCCGGCCAAAGCCTCGCACGCAAGCGCCCATGGGGCGACTTCGGCACCGGCGGCAGCCGAGGCATTCGCGGCTCGCAGGATTATGTGCGTAAGGGTGGCGCTATCGCTCGAATGATGTTGGTGCAGGCAGCGGCCAACGAATGGAAGGTGCCAGCTGCCGAATGTACTGTTGACAAGGGCATCATTTCCCATGCGGCCTCAAAGCACACCACCAGCTATGGCAAGGTCGCAGCGGCAGCGGCAAAACTGACACCGCCGACCGACGTGAAACTCAAAGACCCGAAAGACTGGAAACTTGCGGGCAAACGCCTTGCGCGCCTGGATACGGTCGACAAAACCACCGGTAAACAAATCTACGGGATGGATCTGAAGTTGCCCGGAATGCTCAATGCAGCCGTCAAAGACTCGCCGGTATTCGGCGGCAAACTCAAGAATGTAGACGACGCGACAGCACTGAAAATGCCCGGCGTGAAGCGTGTATTGCGCGTGGGTGATACGGCTGTTGCGGTCGTTGCCGATACCTGGTGGCGCGCCAAGACCGCGCTCGAAGCGGTGAAGATCGAGTGGGATGAAGGCCCAAATGCCAAGGCTTCCAGCGCAGCCTTTGCCGAAGTACTGAAAGCCGGGCTGGATGCCAAAGATGCCGTGGTGGGGGCAACCATTGGCGATGCAGCGATGGCGCTGGCTGGTGCCGCGCGCAAGATCGAGGCCGTGTATTCGTATCCGCATCAGAACCATGCCTGCATGGAAACCATGAACGCGACTGTCCGCTACACGCCAGAGCGTTGCGAGGTATGGGTGCCGACACAAGGTGGCGAAGGCGCGCTCGCGGCCACAGCTGAAGCGTCGGGACTGCCGCCGGAGAAATGTGAGGTTTACAAGATTCATCTGGGCGGCGGCTTCGGCCGTCGCGGCGCGACCGATTACGTTCGTCAGGCGGTCGCCATCGCCAAACAAATGCCTGGCATCCCGATCAAAATGATCTGGTCGCGCGAGGAAGATATGGCGCAGGGCCGCTTCCACCCGGTGACGCAGTGCAGGCTCGTTGCCGGTTTGGACGACAAGGGCGACGTCACGGCATTGCACATCCGCATTTCCGGCCAGTCCATTCTCGCCGGAGTCGCACCGCAAAATATTAAAGACGGCAAGGATCCAGTTGTGTTTCAGGGGTTCAATACCCCTGGCCCGGAAGCATCACTCTGCTACACACTGCCAAATCTGCTGGTCGACCACGCGATGCGCAACCCGCATGTGCCACCGGGCTTTTGGCGCGGCGTGAATCTGAACCAGAACACGATTTATCTCGAATCGTTCATCGACGAAATCGCCGCCGCCACCAAGCAGGACCCGTTGGCGCTGCGGAAAAAAATGATGTCGAAAAACCCGAAGAGTCTGGCTGTATTGGAAGCGGTCGCAAACCGCGTCGGCTGGGACAAATCCGCGCCAAAAGGCATCTTCCGCGGGCTCGCGCAGACGATGGGATTTGGCAGTTACGTCGCAGCATGTGCTGAAATCTCCATCAGCAACGAAGGTGTCCTGAAAATTCATCGCATCG
>JBDTPE010000166.1:0-6108 GCA_039932875.1 Betaproteobacteria bacterium
CATGTCAGAAATCAGCGTCATCTTTGGCCCCGAGGGGCCGCTCGCCAAGCATATTGAAGGATTCCGTCACCGCCAGAGCCAGATCGAAATGGCGGAAAAAATTGATGCCGCGGTCAAGCGTTCCGGCGTGCTGGTCGTGGAAGCCGGCACCGGTACTGGCAAAACATACGCTTATCTCGTGCCGGCGTTGCATTCCGGTGGCAAGGTCATTATCTCGACTGGTACCAAGAATCTTCAGGACCAGCTGTTTCGCCGCGATATTCCCACCGTCATCAAAGCGCTGGGGATTCCAGTCTCAACAGCATTGCTGAAAGGCCGCGCCAACTATGTCTGCCTGCATCATCTTGATGCAGCCATTGCCGACGGACGCTTCCTCAGCCGTGAGGACACAAAACACATTCGCATCATTCGTCGTTTCGCTGATCGCTGTCTTAGCGGCGGCGGAACCGGCGACAAGGCCGAGCTACCGGATGTTTCCGAACGTTCGAGCGCCTGGCCGGCGGCAGTTTCCACGCGCGAGAATTGCCTTGGCTCGCAATGCGGTCAATATGCTGACTGCTTTGTCATGAAGGCGCGCAAGGCGGCGATGGAAGCGGAAGTTGTGGTGGTGAATCACCACCTGTTTTTTGCGGACCTGGTACTCAAGGACGATGGCGCGCAGGATTTGCTGCCCGCCTGCAATACGGTCATATTCGACGAGGCGCACCAGTTGCCGGAAACAGCCACGATGTTTTTTGGTGAAGTCGTGACGACCTCCCAGCTAATCGAACTGGCGCGCGATTCGCGTCTGGCTGGCGTTGCACATGCGGGTGACTTCAAGGATTTGCAGGATGCCGCTGGCGCGTTGGACATGGCTGCGCGTGACCTGCGATTGGTGATGCATGAGGACAACACCCGCATTCCGGGAAAATCCATCACTGGCCGCGACGGCTTTGCCGAAGCCTACGCCAACTGCCAGGAGAAAGTGGCCGAACTCCGTGAGATGCTCGAAAGCCAGTCTGATCGCGCGCAAGAACTGGCCAATTGTCTCGAACGTGCCGACGAATTCGCCAGCCGTTTGACGCGTTGGCAGGATGCGAGCATTGAAGGTTATGTGCGTTGGGCAGAAGTGTTCGGCCATTCACTCGCGCTGCATCTGACGCCGTTATCGATTGCCAATATTTTCAAGAGCCAGGTATTCGGCCAGAAACGTGCCTGGATATTCACCTCAGCCACACTCGCTGTCAAAGGCGAGTTCTCGCACTATCAAACCGAAATGGGTTTGGTGAACGATGTGGCAGAGGATGAATTTGTGGACGATGCCTTTGCTGAACGCACCGTTGAGACCGCCTTCTGGCCGTCGCCATTCGACTACCCGCGCCAGGCGCTGCTTTACGTTCCCGATAAGTTGCCTGCGCCAAATACATTCGAGCACACCGAGGCCGTTGTCGCCGCAGCATTGCCGCTCATCGAAGCCGCTGCCGGGCGCACGTTTCTTCTATTTACGTCATTGAAGGCAATGGATCGCGCCTATGAATCCCTGAAAGTGCACTTCGAAACACGTGGTTGGGAATTTCCGTTGCTGGTGCAGGGTGAGGGCACGCGCAACGAATTGCTTGAGCGATTCCGCAAACTGGGCAATGCCGTGCTGGTTGCCAGTCAATCATTCTGGGAGGGCGTGGACGTGAAGGGCGAAGCGTTGTCGTTGGTCGTTATCGACAAGCTCCCGTTCGCGCCACCGGACGACCCGGTGCTTGCAGCTCGCATAGACGCGATCAATCAGTCTGGCGGCAATGCGTTCATGCAATATCAGGTGCCGCATGCCGCCATCACCCTCAAGCAGGGCGCCGGCCGTTTGATTCGTGACGAGACTGATCGGGGCGTACTCATGATCTGTGATCCGCGTCTGGTTGAAAAGCCCTACGGGAGGCGGATCTGGCAAAGCTTGCCGCCGATGAAACGCACCAGGCTTGAGGCGGATGCGGTTGCGTTTTTCAGCACTAATAGCTTGTCAGCGTAGTGAAACAAAGCACGAGAGCTTGCGCGGCACACGTGTGCGTACCTAACGAGTCCGGTTCAAACAATACTGGCGCGTTCCAATATGCTGGCAAGCACTGGCTCCAGCAGCGGCGCGATGACCTGTACCTTACCTTGCCGCTTGAGCAAGGCAATTTTCTGGCCGAACTATTAGATACTCATGCCGCCTCCAGCCCCAGTGCGTGCCAGCCGCCATCAAAGTAGCGCACCAACTCGGCGTCATCAAATCTCCAAAGGTGTATCCAACCGTTGTCGATCAGCTGCCGCACCACCACGTGCTTATGAATCACCTTCTCGATGGCCTTGCCCGGCGCGTCGATGATGACGGTCAGGCGTAATGGTTCATGCACCCAGCGCTTGCCATCATGCAAAGACTGTCTTGACAAGCCGATGCGCAAGTCACCGCCATTGCCCTCGAACACGCCAATGTGGCCACCGACCACGTTATGCAGCAGCTTATTCCCACTGCCAAGGCGCTGTGGATCACAGATCGAGGCGTGGTATTGCCAGTTGATCCAGTGTGTCACCAGCATGGGCGCGGTCATCAGCAATTCCAACACGCTGCCATCGGTATCCTGATCAGCGTCGTAATCATGTAGAAAGCAGCGTCCGCCCAAAGCGAGGCCAAGGCTCCGGTGTCGGGGCGCAATGATGAATGCGGCATTTCCTACCAGCCCCCATTCAGGCCGGGTCTGGGCGCCATCGTTAGCGCGCCGCCGCAACTGCGTGAGGAGGTCATCGTGCCCCGCGCGCGGGTCTACTCCCAAGCTCGGCGCGCGTTCGCGGCGAACCTGATCGCTGGCATGGGCGAAAACAGCTTGCAGCTTGTCCCACCCGGTGCGCGCAGCAGGCTTTAACAGATCAAGATCGAAACCCTCGATCTCATCAGTGGTGGTGTTGTGCAGGGCCGCGATAAACACCGTTTGCGACGGGACAATGATGCCGTGCGACTGTAAGCCAGAACGGACGGCTGGCTCATTGAGCAATTGCGCGAGTGCCCGCGCATTGACTTCACCAGTCTGACCACAGCAGGCGCCACAATCCAGCGCAGCAGCGTGCGCGTTGTTATTGCTCTGGCTTCCATGTCCGACAAGCAACACCAGAGTCGCCAGCTGTCGATCCAGTCCCATGGCGTGTAGTACGCGTGCAGCCAGCGCGACCTTGGCATCAGTAGCCATACCAGAGAGTGCTGGACGGCAGATTGGCCGGTAGCGTGCAGGCAAGCCATCCAGATCATCTGATATTCGCGCGCTGGTTTTCGGCTTTAGCCAGCTCACCAAATTGCCAACATATCCCACACCCGCAGCCTCGACAAAGGAAAACGCGGAAGCGGGCCAGCGAGTAGCGGCAAGCCATTGCTCCGACCAAGAAAATCGGCGCTGACGGGCATTGGCGGCGGCAACATTCAAATTTTCCGTACTTGCGCCAACATCGGTGTTCGTGACACAAATGCTATCGGTCACTTCGAGCGCAGGCGCAAGTAAGCCTGGTAGTTGGGGACGCCGCGCCGAGGTAGCGAGTGGTGTGTAGGCGAATGGAAGGCCGAAGAAACCGGCAAATCCGATGGTCTGGATAGCCGGCCAAACAGCTTCGAGTGCGCGTCGCAATGGCTCGCTGCGCACGTCAATACAAAAGGCCGCCTGCACCTCGACCGCATGCTGTGCGGTGGGCTGCGCCCCCGCGCCTGACACCGTCGCGAGCTTGCGTGCCAATTGGCGCTGGTAGCCCGCTTCGAGCGCCACTTGCCAGACCTCATCGATCAGTAGCGTGTCTTGTGCTTGCTGCAGTTGGGTAGAGGCGTGACGCCATTGCGATTGCAGTGCATTAAATGCCGTCTTTGTATCGGCATCGTCCTTACATTCCAGCAAGATCGCGCCCCAGGCGAGACGAATGGCCAGCAAGTCGCGCAGGTGACAGTCGGTATGCCCTTCTTGCTGCGCTTGCCATTCGAGGTAAGCACACCAAGATGCCCAGCCATTGACCGTCAGCAGGACGGCTTCCAGATAATCGGCCCAGACATGCTCGGGTAGCCCAAGCCGCTGCAACACCCAGCGCTCGGCATCCTGCCGGGTGGCTGGCAATGCATTGAGCGACTTACCCAGATTAGGTACCCCCATTAGGACACCGATACCATGATCGTGGGTCAAGGTGTCGCGCCAGAATGCATACAAACCGGTGCCACGCGCAGGCTGCCAATTAGCCTGGTGCTCATCGAAATATGCGGCGCAGGTCTGGCTAACCTGATGTGTGATCGCCTGTCTCCACGAGAGTCTGGTGTGGCGGCCGAGATCGTCATCCAGCACATCGATCAGCAGCGGCAGGTGGGGCAGGCTGGTTGTGACCGTCAACGCTTCGATACACTGCGCAGCGTTCAACGCTTGCGACCGAACGGCGGGCAACGTGTTCAATGCATAGTTCAAGTCCAACTGGGTGATGCGTCCTTCGCGCCAGGCTTGCTGCACATAGTTGCGTGGCGGGAATACTTGAATTTCACCGAGGACGGCCATGCGGGCTGCGACCTCGCGAACGGAGCGGCCAATCCTGCTCCAGTGTGGATTGACAGCAATCGCGCGATCCAATGGCCACGCCGGACCGATCGACCGGCAGGCTTGCGCGCAGGCAGATTCGATTTTCGCGTTCAGCGCTTCATTGGTCGTAACTGGGGGTGATTCGACAAATTCAGAGCGCTGCAACGTGTCGTTGCCAGCCGCCGGATGTTCTGTGCGGAAAAGTTGCTCAGTGTTCATGGGTTTCTCCTGATATGGGCTAAGTTGGCGGTGGCGGCAGGAACTGCGACAGTCGTCTAGCCGTTGCGGGACGCGGTAGCGACCGTCCAGCGCGCTGGCCAGATTCGCAATACCAGGCGGGTGACAATCTCATCGACATAGAAACCCGCATAACTCCAGCGCCGCAAACTGGTCAAAGCATCTGGGCGCAATTGCAGGGTAACGAGGCACAGGTACAACACCGCCATGCCAAACAAGGTGAATACGCCGGCGAGTTGGTCCGGACGGTTAATCAAGCCGAACGGCAGTTCGTGCGCCAGAAGCGCGGCTGCCGTCAGGCCGGCTACGAGGCTAAAGCCGGCAAGCGCGCGCCACCAGCCCGTGTTGTCCTCGGCGCCACCCAGAACGGGCACCCATAACAAGGGCGCCCACGCCAACGCCAGTACCCCGCTCCACCACCAAGGCCAAACCGGCCCCGAGGTGAGGACTTGAACCAGTAACGAAGTCGCCAGAGCCAGTAACGGGGCGACGATCAGGCTGATCCGCGAGGGGCCCGCGATATTGCGCATCATCTGCAGCTTGCTGTCCCTTACCACCGAGGACGCTGACAGGAAAGCGTGTGCTTTGTAGATTGAGTGACCGATCAGGTGCAGCGCGGCCAAGGTATATAGGCCCAGACCGCATTCGAGCAACATGAATCCCATCTGTGCAGCGGTAGACCACGCCAGGCGGACCTTGATGCTGATGCGGGTGAGCATCACCAGACCTGCAAGGAATGCGGTTCCAAGTCCAAACGCAATCAGCAGCCAGCGTGCAAACGTTGCAGCCTCCAGAAGCGGGGAAAGCTGGATGAGTACGAAGCCGCCGAGATTAACCACACCGGCATGTAACAGCGCGGAGACCGGCGTGGGCGCTTCCATCACCTGAATCAACCAGCCATGTACAGGCAAAAGTGCGGTGCGTAGAATCACCGCAAGGACCAAACAGACAGCACTCACCTGCAACGCCGCAGAAGCACCGTCTCGCGCCAGGTGTTGCCAAAGCGCAGAAAACGAGCCGCTACCGACCTCAATCCAAGCCAGCGCGGCGGCGGCGAGGAGCAAAATATCAGCCAAGCGGTCGGCAACCCGCTTCTTGTGCGCAGCCAGCAAGGCAAAGGGGCGATTGGGGTAGAAGCAGAGCAGGTGCTGTAGCGCCACGCCAACCATCGCCCAGGCGGCAATCAAGACCAACCAGTGATTCGCAAGCAACAGCAGGTGTACCGCGGCCAATACTGCGGCCAGGGCCGAAACATAGCGGGGCTGACCCGGCTCACCTTGTAAATAGCGCGATGAAAAAGCGCCGATGACGGTGCCCAAGAGCTGCA
>JBDTPE010000167.1:0-6102 GCA_039932875.1 Betaproteobacteria bacterium
GTCTGTTCGACGTATTGCTGACTGAACGTGAACCCGGTCTGCTTCAAATATTTTGCGTAAGCGCGCAGCACTAAAATTTCATCGGCTGCCAGCGATGCTGCCAATGTCAGACGATTGAACCCATCGTTTTCAACCTCACGCTTCCAGATGGCGGCAAACGCCGTTTCAAACTTTGCCTTAACCCCTGCCAGGTTGAGCACCGCGAAGCCATGCGTCAGGCCGAAATCGTGGACATGCAAGGGTGGAAGATGGTTTCGATGGATAACGTAGGAGCGTTCGCTTTCGACCTTTACGCCCATGTTTTCCAGCATCGGCAGTGACGCCGATAGTGGCACCGCATCGCCGAGTTTGATCAGGCGAAAGCGCAGCGTTTTGTCGGCGCTGGCTTCGCCTGCAACGGCGGGACGGTACAACGACAACCCGATCGGATTCTGGTCGGTCAGCTTTTTCGCAACCATGAAATCCGCTACTGCCTGGGCCGCGCTGACATCTTCGCGGTAGGCAGCGGGGAAGGGCAGTACGAATTCGCGTCTCGCCTGATTGGCGACATCCTCACCCAGGCCAGGTGTCTGGCTGAGCAAAGTGAATACGCCGTCCTCCCATTTGCGCAACGCAAAAATGACTTCCGACTCCAACGCCTTGATGTCGATTTCCGGCACGGCACCGTGCGTCGTGCGGATCAGCATATGCACGCGGGCAAGTGCGGACTCCGATAGCTGCACATTGAATTCGGCGCTGGTGCCATTAAAGGCGCGCTTGAGAATTTCCTGCAGCTTCACCCTCACGTCGGTGTTGTAGCTTTCACGCGGCAAAAAGATCAAACAGGAATAGTAACGGGCATAAACATCGCGACGCACAAACATGCGTGTCCGCGCGCGCTCACCCAGTCGCAGAATGCCCATGACGGTGTCGAACAATTCATCGTCGCTAATCTGAAAAAGTTCGTCGCGAGGGAACGTCTGGAGAATGGAGAAAAGATTCTTGCCTGCGTGGCTCGACGGTGGGAAGCCCGCACGAGACATCAACTGCGAAATTTTGCGCCGCAGCAGCGGAATATTCCTCGGGTCAGCGTGGTATGTCGATGAGGTGTAGAGACCGATCAAGCGGCGCTCGCCGATCACTTTGCCCTTGTCGTCGAAGCGCTTTACGCCGATGTAATCGAGATAGCCGGGCCGGTGCACCGTCGCCCGCGAATTGGCTTTGGTCAATACCAGCAACTGAGGTTGGCGGGCAAGCGCCCTGATTTCCGGGGGCAATTCGCTAAAGCTCTTTGAAACGCCGCCAAGCTTGGGTTCGCGCAAAATGCCGAGCCCGGATTTTGCGACGATCTTCAGGGTGTCCACACCTTTGGAATGTGCCAGCTCGTATTCGCGGTAGCCGAGAAACGTGAAGTGATTGTCTGCGATCCAGGTCAGGAATGCCCGCGCTTCGTCGAGCTCCTCGAGCGGCACCGCCTTGGCCGCACCGCCCATGTTCGAGAGCATTTCGCCGATCTTGTCTTTCATCGCCGAAAAATCTTCAACGGTCGCCCGCACATCATTGAGTACCGACACTAGCCCATCGCCAAGCGCCTTGATTCTCGCCGGGTCTGTTATGCGCTCGATTTCAACGTGAATCCACGACTCGACATGCACGCCGCTCTTGGCGTCGTCGAGCTTGGTGAGTACGCCGTGTTGATCGCGGGTAGCCGCGAACAAGGGATGCAGCACAAGCTCCATGGCGATTCCTTGACGGGTGATTTCCATCGCAATCGAATCGACCAGAAAAGGCATGTCGTCATTGATGAATTCGATAACGGTTGACGGTGACTCCCAACCGTTTTCAGACAAGCCCGGATTGAAAATGCGCATCTTTGGCGCACCGCGCTGGAACTCATTCCCGAATGCGAGATGAGACAACGAAAGTGCGGCCCATTCGGCGGCATCGCGCGCGACAAAGTCTTCTGCATCGACTTCGTTACAGTACTTGGCGGCAAACGACGTGGCCTGGCTGCGCTGGGCGGCAGGTACGTTGGTGTTGATCAATTTTTCAATTTCAGCGAGCAGGGCGGATTTACGATTCTCTGCCTGGGTGGACATGTTTAGTTCCCGAGGTTTTTTATAGAGTCGAGATTATATTCCTACGGGCACATACTTATTAGCGACGCGTCTGCGGTATGAATTTTGAGTCGCTTTTCTGACGGATCGGTGCAATGACGGCTAGCGCGGAAATCTCCATTAGGCGAGCTGCTTTGGGCAAAAATGCCTGAAAAGGCGCGCCAGTGCTAGCGTTACATTTTGTTGTCGTTTCGCGAGAAGCTTAAATTCGATTTCGCGGGCGCATTGCAAAAAAAATTAGACTGCGCATCAGATAGCGCTGGATTTGAAATGTACTCATTAATGCGGTGGCCACTTATCCCAAGCACGCGCCTTCATCCGTTCACCCCACAATTCAATTTGCAACGCCGATCCCGCGTGCGCACGCTGCGCCACTGCGCCGCTACGCCGCGCGCATAGCCGAGACCCACGCAGGCATTAGTTTTCCGGCTCCAGCCGACTGAGGTCAACTCGCCACAACTGTTTCGCAGTCGATCACGATGCCTTCGCCGCCCCAGGCATACGCGTCTAGTGAATCGAACAGGATGGTGATTAGCTTCTTCCGCAACGGCAAAGATTTGGCAGCCAGCAAGGACTGCTTGCCGACGAACTTCACGGGTTTTTCGAGATCGATTGCGCAGGCGAGTCCCGCTTCGAAAGGATTCTCGTCCGGTCCCTACTCTAGGCCCCACGCGAGGCGACCGGCCTCGATGCGCAAGGCATCAAGCGGGTAGTAGCTTGCGTCTCGAATACCGAGATCCTGGCCAGCTACCATCAGCGTCAAATAGACATGGCGGGTCATTTCCACTGGCACATACAATAATAGGTGACAGACCACAATTTCTCGGTCCCCTATTATTCCCGCGTGGGCGCGGGCCGGGGCGCGCGAATGGGCGATTGTGCTTGGGAAACGAGCCGCAACGCCGCAGGCAATGGAAGGGGCTTTGAGGGCGGCTTGTGCGGCGAGCGCCGCGCAGTAAATCGTACGCGGCCGGGTCAGAATTGCAGTTTCGTCAGTTCCGACGTGAAGATCACTGTGCCCCAAAGCGTCAGCACCTCGGCGCGTGCGCGGGTGGGTGACTGAAAAGTGATACGGGCAAGGGAAGGAGTCACCCAGTATGGATATGTGAAGGGTGGCGAAGGGGGATTGATACTGCCGACGCCGGGGCAACCATTTAGTTGTGAATCAGCGCAGGTGCCATTTACGAAGTACAGCAGACCCTCCAGAACACTGCCATCCTGCGTCCAAGCGGTACTTTGCAAGCTGTACCAAAGCGGCGTGCCACGATAGTTATTGAAAAGAAACCAGGTGCCAAATGCAGAATCTGTCGTGCTCCGGCTGTGGTGCAGCGAGATGCCAGAGCCACTGGTGGCTGGATCGAACCACATACCACTGACATCGAACTTGGATGAGACAGTTGTAGATACCGTCTGAATAGTGACTTGGAGGAGGGTCGCCTGGCTATATACGGTGATCGTTCCCGACTTTGTCGGTGTGTATTGGAATGCACGAATGTAGTAAGCGGGACTGCAGATAGCATTGCTAATCCCTGCCCATCCGTTGGCGATGATCAATCTATTCTGTGATTCGGCCTGCGAGGTATCCAATGACATAGTCGGGCAACCAGATATCAGTGAATGGAAAAAAATCACTCTGGGCTGACCGGGTTTGGCGAGCATCGGATGCACGCTGAACACGAATTGATCGGTACTTGTCGGCCCAAGCGCAACCGCGCGCGGTAATTCCTGCGCTGTCGTTGGTTCGCTTGCGCGCACAATCGTGAACATCAAGCTGAGTGTTGCTGCGGCTGAGATTATCGCGGCAAGGCGAAAAAAAACGTATGCGTAGCTTGGAGTACGTGAGCGCATGTGTGGCTACCTAGAACGCAAGGCGCTTAAGCGACGAAACAAAAGCCATGCGGCCATACTGATCGAACGCCTCTACGCGCAGGCTGTTCTGGTCAATCACGGAGACGATAACGGACCCTACCGCCAACAGATTGGCTGCGGGGCGTGGACAATCGGTACCGACCACGCATGTTGCAGTAGGCAATGCTGCCGCCTCATAGGCAATGCCCGTCGCCGTCGTTCCGCCCTGGATCCATTGCATCCCTTGCAGCGAATACCAGAATTTTTTTCCAAACATGAACCACGTGCCGAATACTGCGTCGCTGGTATCCGACTGATGAAACGAAATGCCGGAACCGTTGGTAGCCGCATCGAACCACATTCCTTCCAGATTGATCTTGGAGCGCGCACCAGCGGCCACGGTTTCCATCTGCGCTTCAGCAATCGTGTTGCCGTCTGCAAGCACCATCTGCACTCGCAACGTGCCAATGGTCTTTGGTGTGTAAGTCAGAACCAGGTGTGTTTGGATACAACCAATCGACTCCTGTGTCATACGCAAGACCAACCTGCCCGAAGAGGCCACAGCAGAATCGTCAACGGCGCCCGGGCCGAGGCAGCCGTTGGCGATGATGCTGCGTGGCACACCAATGGTCGAGACGCGCGGTGCGACGCTGACCGAGAATGCAAACCGATCAACAGGTGCGATTGAAAACGCCCATGTTGTTGTAGTGGCCAACAATAGCAGCGTGCCTACCAAAGAGGTAAAAATGCGAATGTTGTTGCCCCTGTAAGTTAAGTCTGATTCAATAATAGCTGACAGACCACGGTTTCTCACAACAAATCTCCTAGCCGACGATGCGCCTCGGGTTCCTTCGGCGGCCTCCCTGATACTCCACGGACGACTCGCCTTCCCAGCGCAGTCTCGATCTGCTTCTGAAATCGTTGGTCACCCAACGCATAGTTGCCATTGGTCGCACCACGGATCTCGTTGACCAGCGCTTCATCCACATGTGCCCGAAACAGTGCCCGGTAGGCTTCGCGACGATCACTTTCGGTCCGGCCAAGCCGTCGGTATTCGTCGTGCGGAGCAATCAGCGCATTTGCTCGGCCTAGTCCATTGGCGTGATAACTGGACCAGCGGTAATCCTGCGGTTTCACCACCATGCCCGCCCGGACCGGATTAAGTTCGATGTAACGATAACAGGCGAGCACATACGATTCACTTTGCGTGAGGCAGGAGCGGAATCGGCCTTCCCATAATGTACCGCTGCGCTTGTAGGTGCGGTTAACGTATTGCACGTAGAGCTGCCCGAGATGTTTCATCAGCAGGCTGGTGCTGTCTTCCGCTGCTGGCGTTAAGAGTAAATGCACATGATTGGTCATGAGCACGTAGGCATGCACCGCACAGCCAAACTTGACGGCGAACTCCTTGAGGTAATGCAGGTAGAACTGGTAGTCCTCCTCAGCGTGAAAGCAGACTGAACGATTATTGCCCCGCTGGATGATATGCCAGGGGATACCGGGAAGTGAGATTCGCGCGCGACGCGGCATGGCGGTAGCTGATTGCTTTGGAAAATACTAGCTTAGCAGAAAATAACCGTGGTCTGTCCCCTATTAGGATTGCGGTGGCCATTTATCCCAAGCTTTCGCCGCGATGGGTTCGCCCCACAATTCAATTTGCACCGCCGATCCCGCGTGCGCGAGCTGCGCCACGGCACCGCGCACATAGCCGAGCCCCACGCAGGCATTGGCTTTCGGGCTCCAGCCAACCGAGGTCAATTCGCCAACCGTTTCGCCAGCGATCACAATGCCTTCGCCACCCCAGGCGTAGGCATCTGGCGAATCAAATACGACAGTGACAAGTTTTTTTCTCAGCGGCAGCGGCTTGGCCGCGAGCAGCGCCTGCTGGCCGATGAATTCCACCGATTTGTCGAGATCGATCGCGTATGCCAGACCTGCCTCAAAAGGTGTTTCGTCCGGCCCTAACTCTGCCCCCCAGGCGCGACGACCGGCTTCGATGCGTAATGCATCGAGTGCGTAGTAGCCGGCGTTGCGAATACCAAGTTCCTGACCGGCTTCCATCAGCGTCAGGTAGACATGGCGCGTCATTTCTACCGGCACATAGAGCTCGAAGCCTGGGCCACCGACATAGCTCATGCGCGCGGCGCGGACGCGTGCG
>JBDTPE010000168.1:0-6092 GCA_039932875.1 Betaproteobacteria bacterium
CGCGGTTTTTTGCGTGGCAAATTTACCGTTTACAAGTTTTCGTGAACGATGACGCCGACCATCGAATCGACCGGATCGCGCCACGGGGCACGCTCAATCAGCCGTTTGGTTTCAGCGATGCCAGCGTCCATGCGGGTGCGAATGCCAGTCGGTGTGAAGTCGATGTCCTTCAATTGATCCTCGCCGTCGCGCGGCGGCGATACCAGCGGCACCACATGCATGACTGTCCCGCAGCCCCACGAAGCCAGTTCGCGAACCCGCGTCGAGTCGGCGGCCTTGCCCGACACCTGCTTGGTAAGTTCGCGGATGATGTGGCGCAGGTGATGGATCTGCTTCTGCCGCAAAATGTGGCTGTGGGCACGGCTGGCAAACTGGATGTCTTTTTCGCGGCTCATGACCTCCCACAGTGATGCCGGCTCGGCCCCGTCGGGATTCCACAGGTTGACCGTGAATATCAGGGAGTTGCGCCGCGGATTGTCATCCAGCACCGCTTCAATCGGCGTGTTGGAGTAGAGGCCGCCGTCCCAATACGGCTCGCCATCGATGCGTATCGCCGGAAACGCCGGTGGCAACGCGCCCGACGCCATGATGTGCTCGACGGCAATGGTCTCGTCGCGGTTGTCGAAATAGCGCATCTCGCCGGTACGGGCATTCACCGCACCGACCGTCAGACGAGTATGGTCGCTGTTGAGGTAATCAAAATCAACCAATTCGCTGAGGGTGTCGCGCAGCGGCGCGGTCGAGTAATACGCGGCCTGCTCAATGCCGACTTGGGCATGCGCGCCAGACATTCCATTCTGTTTGGGCGCAAAAAAAGTCGGCACGCCGCGCATGACGGTGCTGAAGTTGGCGAGCGCATTTTCGAAAGTCGCGAATTGGGCAGGCATCTCGGGCCCGGCATGTTGTTGCAGCCCTTCCCAAAAAGCGTGCAGGCGTTCGAGCCTTCGTTCCGGCGGATTACCGGCGATGATCGCGCCGTTGATGGCGCCGATCGACGTGCCGATCACCCAGTCGGGCTCAATGCCAGCTTCGTGCAGCGACTGGTAAGCACCCACCTGGAATGCGCCGAGCGCGCCACCGCCCTGCAACACCAGCACCACCTGGCCGGGCAATGCTACGTCGGGCTTGCGAGCGGCGGACGCGGACCGTTTGCGGGAAGCAGTGGGTTTTCGCTTAGCGGTTTTGGTCATGTTGTACCTCGCAATGTTGTCGGTTTAGGCAGGGTGTAATAGCAGAGTCACCAGGACCGAGCCAGCCTGCACGCCTTTCAGTGCGTGTGCTTCACCACCCGCGATGCAGATCAAATCGCCGGGCCACATCAATTGGCTGACGCCATTTACAGAAAGCTCGACGCAGCCCTCAAGGCACTGCACGGTGAGCTCGCCCGGCACTTGATGTTCGGGGATGACCTTGCCAGCCTCCAAAAACATGCGGAACACTTCAAGATGCTTCGATTTGTAGAGTGCCCGCGACATGGCGCTCTCGATCTTGTCGGCGACGGGGCGAACGTCGATCATTTCGCCAGATGATGCATGATGCAGGGCCATGTTAATTCTCCTCGAAGTGCTAACCAGGCTTGCCGTCAATGCGCGGTCGCGTCAGGATCGGCCAGTAGCGAATAGCATAAATGGCGAAAGCCATCGACCAGCAGACGCTGGAGAAGATGACCGTCGCCACATAGAAATTGGTCAAAAATATACCGCCCAGCACGCGACTTACCGCCGCGAATTGAATCAGCACAAAACACGTTTGCTCAAAGCCGTCGGTCGCAAGTGTCCGTCCGGTATGGCCGCGCGCGGTGCGCGTCATCATGCCGATGGTCATGCTACCGATGGCGCCGATGGTCAATGCATGCACGGCGAGCGGCTCGGCCAGCAAGCCCACCGCCGCCAGCGCGCGCAGCAACAGGTAGACGACGATCCAGGCGTAGGCAGTGTGAAGAATCCACACCAGCGGTGCATGCGCGGTTCGCCACGGATGCCAGAGCATCAGCCGCGCTGCGTGCGCGCCTGCCGCCAGCAGCGCAACAATGGCAATCAAGGGTGCAGGCGCTTGTAAGAGGTCAGCCGCGAGCAAGACCAGCACACTGCCCAGCGCCAGCTTTTCCACGATTGGTTTGCTTGTGGCGCCGGCACCAGGCACGCCGTTATTGGTGAACATCGGCATCACCCGACCGCTGACCACCGCCATGATGAACAACACCACGTCGAACCCGACTTGCAGGCTGGCCAACTGCGGCCAGGCGAATACGCCCATATAAGAAAGGTGAAGCGACAAGGTCGCCAATCCGAGCAGGCACAACAGCGGCACAAAGAAGTAATTGCGGCGATTGCCGCCACGCAGCATCGGCATGGCGATGCCGATCGCGACCGCAATTGGAAAGGCCGCGTTCACCAGTGCGGCTGCCATGTCGAATGGCGTCAACACCAGCACCCTGCCAGCAATCCACAGCAGCGCGAACGCCGCCAAGATGCCACCCGTGGGCGTGGGTTGCCCGGACCAGTTGCGCACCGCGGTAAACAAAAACCCGGTGATCACCGCCAGCACGTAACCGAACAGCATTTCGTGGCCGTGCCAGACCATGCTCTTCATATAGGCCGCCGGCAGAAAGCCCGCGTATTGGCAAACCCAGAGCGGTACCGAAATCGCAGCGAACACGCTTGCAAGCAAATAAAAGGGCCGAAAGCCCAGGTCCCAAAGTGCAAAGCGTGGGGCAACCGCAGGATGCGCGCTATTCATGGCCCGAGTCTGACACAAGTGCGAGTTAAAGGCGCTGTGGTCGAACAGCACTCGGTTGTCCGCTGGGACGACTGCATTTTTCGTTTAACCGAGTGCCATGAGAGACCAGCCCCGATGAGTCCTATTGTTTTCCCTTGATCACCAGCGCAATCCCGCCCAATATCGCAATCGATGCCAGCGCCAGCCGCAATGTAATCGCCTCGCCAAGAAAGACTACCCCACCCACCGCCGCCAGCGCCGGCACGCTTAGTTGTATCGTCGCCGCATGCGTTGCCTTGAGTGCGGGCAATGCGGTGTACCAGATGGCATAGCCTAAACCCGAGGTGATTGCACCGGAAGCAACGGCATATAACGCGCCGGTGAGATCCAAATTTTGACGGCTGATCATCACCAGGCACAGGGCAAGTGAAATGGGTGCCGCGCGCAGGAAATTGCCGGCCGTAACTTTGAGCGGCGCGCCACCGCCACGGCCGCGCAACGAGTACACGCCCCACGCCACGCCCGCGCCCATCATCAGCAGCGAACCCGCCAGCGGCGGTGCCGCAAGGCCGGGCAGCAGAAGCCACGCCACCCCTGCTAGCGCCAGCACCAATCCGGCAAGCTGCGGGGCACGCAATCGCTCGCCGCGCGCGATGCCGTAGCTGATCATCGTCGCTTGTACTGCGGCAAACAGCAGCAGAGCGCCGGTGGCGGCGGAAAGGGTGAGATACGCAAAGGAGAATCCCGCCGCGTAGATAAACAAAGCCAAGGCAGAGGGCCAGTTACCGTGGCCGACGTGCTGGTCACGCGAGGTGATCGTCAATAGCCACAACATCACGGCGCCTGAACCCAGGCGAATGGCAGTGAAGCTCGCGGCATCAATACTGGAATGCGTCAGCGCGATGCGACAGAGCAGCGAGTTGCCAGCGAACGCCGCCATGGCGACTGCGGTGAACAGGAAGAGGCGAGTGGGGGACAGAATTTATTCCTGCACGATGAGTGATTGGCGTGGTTACAGCAGCGAGGAACGTACCCTTCAGAATATATCGAACCAAGCCGGTTTTGTCAGTCGAGCCTTTCCTAATTTTGCACGCCCATAGATGCAGCTAATTTCGTAAGCCGTCATTTTCGCGGTCAAAAGCAGACACATTGCCGGGCCGACAGAATTCTTCGCGGTGCATACTCATTAATGAGTTCTCAGAGCGCTTCTGCATAGAAACACGTGAGAAGCAATGGCGATTGAGCCTGTTTCCATCGACGCAACCATTGTCCTTGCGGTCTCGTTGGTATGGCGCCCGCTCCTTGAACCAAGGCCTACGCATTTGCACACTTCCAGACCTCACCAATCGTGTACTGATATCCAAAAGGGGTTTTACCATGCTGAGATTACCGTTCGCTCTGGCCGCTGTTGTGGCCGTCGCCGCCCACGCCGCGGAGCCTGCTGCTGCCCAAACCAAACCAGCCTCGTCCACCGTTGCCAGCCTCGCCGCCGCGCAGGCGGCACGATGTCTTGACCCTGCGTTTCGGCAGTTCGATTTCTGGAAGGGCGATTGGGATACCTTCGAGCCGGATAACTCCGTACCCGAATCGATCGCTCGGGCGCGCGTCACCCCCATCGCCGCCGGTTGTGCCATCCACGAACTCTACGAGCAGAATGACGGACTCATCGGCGACAGCATCCTGAGCTACGACGCAGTGCGGAAAGTCTGGCAACAGACCTGGGTCGACAATCGTGGCTCACTGCTGGTGATCTCGGGTGCCTTCAAGGACGGCGCCGTGACCATGGAGGGCGAGATGCACCTGGCAACCGGCAAGATGTGGTTGCAGCGCATCACATGGAAGGTTGAGGGTGATGACGTACGCGAATTCGCTGTGCGGTCGAAAGATGGGGGCAAAACCTGGGAACCGTTCTTCGACGTACTGTTCAAGAGGCGCAAGTAAGGTGTCCGGCGGGCTTGTGGCGGCCAGGCATTAAAATCAATCATCAGAGGTAACGGTGATTTGTTTTGCAGCAAGCTGAAAACAAATTGCCCTGACCACTTTAATTATTTGCGTTGATTTTTCGTGCCTCACTGGTCGCGTCCTGATATCGAAAAGAGGTTTTGCCATGCTGAAAGCGGCGTTCGCTTTGATTCTCTTTGTGACCGTCGCCGCCCAAGCCGCTGAGCCTGCTTCTGCTCAAGCTAAGCCTGCCATGCCGCTTGCTGCCGCTCAGGCGGCTCAGTGTCCTGACCCTGCGTTTCACCAATTCGATTTCTGGATAGGCGATTGGGATACGTTCGACCCGGATAGCCCCGCGCCTACCGTGATCGGCCGGGCGCGCATCGACCCCATCGCCGCCGGCTGTGCCATTCACGAACTCTACGAACAGAGAGACGGACTCATCGGCGACAGCATCCTGAGCTACGACGCGGTGCGCAAGGTCTGGCAACAGACGTGGGTCGACAACCACGGATCGCTGATGGTGAACTCTGGTGCGTTCAAGGACGGTGCGGTGACCATGGAGGGCGAGACGCACCAGCGAAGCGGCAAGATGTACCGCCAACGCATCACATGGAGGGCCGAAGGCGATGGCGTGCGCGAACTCTCTACGAGGTCGATGGACGGCGGCAAGACTTGGGAGCCGTTCTTCGACGTACTGTTCAAGAAGCGCATGTGAGGTGGCCGGCAACCGAAGCAGGAAGGGCGTTTTGTTTTCCTCGGACTGAAAAAGGTCACCCTGAATCAATTCAATACTTCGACTTTGGCATGACTAAAAGAATCGGCAACCATTTGGCTGCCGTTTTGTTACTCCGGACATCACTGCAACGCAATATTTAAAGTACCGTAACGTTTGCCGAAATCGGCGCGCCAAGGCAGGCGGGAACAGCACCGATGGCAATCGGTGATACGTTGACCTTGTGATTGCCGGAGATGAGCGGCGTCAATTGGCGAACGATGTTGAACGGATTAGATGAATCGACGACGACGACCGCAGGCGGTGCAGCGGACGCCAGCGTATCGATGCGAATGCCGCACGGCAGACCGGTGCTACCGACCGCAGTTATGCGCAACGTATCAGCTCGTGAAACGATCGGTGTCGTTGCGACAGTACCATTGGCATCGAGAATGAGGCCGGTGAGTGTGCCCAACACCGGGTTCTTATTGACTGCTGGTGGCGTGGTGCTTGCCACCGGAGGCGCCACGGGCGCCACCTCGCGCACCGCATCGACCGAGACCTCCATACGCGCGCCGCCGGTACAGCCGGCAACCGCTCGAACGTCCATCGGATATTTGCCCGGCTTTGCATACTTGTGCATGAACGTTGCAGCGGGCATGTTGTTGGAATAAATCTGTTGCCCAGTCGCGCCGGTTCCGTCGCCCCACTTCACATC
>JBDTPE010000169.1:0-6075 GCA_039932875.1 Betaproteobacteria bacterium
TGGCGGGATCGGCGTACACAATGAGGTGCAGCTTGCCCGAAAGGTTGTCCACGACCGCTAATTCGTCGGAGAGCATCAGCAATATATCCGGTGTGCCCAGCGTGTCTTTTTTCAACGCATGTTCGTCGAGCTCAAGCTTATGCTCGACGTAGCGAACCGTGTCATAGCCGAAATAGCCCGCCAATCCACCAGCAAAGCGAAGCGCGCCCTCGATGGGCGCAGCATTAAAACGCTTACGGTATTTCTCGACGAAAACCAGCGGGTCTGTGACGAAGACATGCTCCACCGTCTCGGTCTGCCCACCGGTTTTCGCGCGAACCACGGCGCATTCCTTACCCCTTACGCGCAACCACTCGTGCGCGGGCAGCCCAATGATCGAGTAACGACCAAAACGCTCACCGCCGATGACAGATTCGAGCAGGTAGGAAAACGGTTTGTTGGCCAGCTTGAGATAGATCGACAGCGGCGTGTCGAGATCCGCGAAAGTCTCAAGCGTAACGGGGATTCGGTTGTAGCCCTGCGCGGCAAGTGCCGCGAATTCAGTTTCGTTCATGATTTTCCAGCAAAGGTTGAATAGACAAGCGGACAGCGAGGCAGCTAACTACTTAGCGCCAACTCTGCCATCGCCACGTCCAAACCTGTTTGCTGAAAGTCATATTGAAGTCGGGGAAAAATTTATTGCGGAGGCGCTAGCTTAACAAATTTTAGGGCGGCGGGAACATCGTCGATAAATACATCGCAGTCCAAGCCGCGCAACTCCTGGCCTTCGTTGTATCCGTAGGGAACGATGAATACCGGACAACCAGCCGCACGCGCCGCTTCGGCGTCGTTGACCGAATCTCCGACCATAAGCAACTCCGCAGGATTGCACGCAAAGAATTTTGCGGCGTGTAGCAGCGGCAAGGGATGCGGTTTCTTTTCGGGCAGCGAGTCACCGGAAAGGGTGAGTTCAAAATAGCTGCTCAATCCCGATCTTTCCAGCAAGGGCCGCGTGAATTTTTCGACCTTATTGGTCACACATGCAAGGCGGAAGCCCTTCTCGCGCATGGCATTGAGTCCGTCGACTACGCCCGGAAACGGGAGCGACGTTTCGCTAAAGCACTTATCGTATTGCCGCTCAAAATTGGCAACCGCGACTTTAAGCGCTGTTGGACCGACTTCACCAACCGCGTCCTTGAGTGTTTTGGCAACCAGGTTGGCGATTCCCTTGCCGACAAAGGTCTTGATCAAGGCAGGATCGAGCGGCGCAAAACCAAGCGCGGCGCGCATCATGTTAGCGGCTGACGCGATGTCACCGGCGGTATCGAGCAACGTACCATCGAGGTCGAGCAGTATCGCCTTTACAGGAACTGGAAAGGTGAATTTCGGCTTGGCGCGAAACTTGGGCTTCTTCGCGACAACTGCGGCCTCCAGCGGGACATCGGCCTGCGAACCAATATCGACGAGCGTTTCAACGGCAATATCGTCAGCAGCCGCGCCAGCGCTTGTGTCCAGCGCGCCCGCATCCGTGTTCATGGACGCACCGTGGCAAGTTGTGCGCGCATCGCATTGACCGTCGCGAGATAATCCGGCTGTCCAAAAATTGCCGAGCCCGCAACAAACGTATCGGCACCGGCGCGCGCGATGTCGGCAATATTGTCAGTCTTCACGCCGCCATCGACTTCCAGCCAGATCGACCGACCGGTTCTTTCAAACTCAGCCGCAATGCGCTTTTTCGCCTCCGCAAGTTTCAGCAATGCGGACGGTATGAATTTTTGTCCGCCGAAACCTGGATTGACCGACATGATGAGAATGAGATCCACTTTGTCCATGACGTAGTCGAGGTAATCAAGCGAAGTCGCTGGATTGAATACCAGACCCGCCCTGCAACCGTTCTCGCGTATCAACCCAAGCGTACGATCTACATGATCAGTCGCTTCAGGATGAAAGCTGATGATATCTGCCCCTGCCTTGGCGAAGTCCGGCACGATCCGGTCCACGGGCTTGACCATCAGGTGCACGTCGATGGGGATTCGGCTGCCATCGGCGCGCTGGCAATGCGGTCGCAGTGCCTCGCAGACCATCGGGCCGATGGTGAGATTGGGAACAAAATGGTTGTCCATGACGTCAAAATGGATCACGTCTGCGCCAGCAGTAATAACGGCGCGCACTTCTTCGCCGAGGCTCGCGAAATCAGCAGACAGAATGGACGGGGCAATGCGAAAAGTCATGGAAACACTTTCAAGAGAACAGGTATTTTAGCGTGATAGCATTCGCCCATGAGTGAACCAGAAAAATACGGCATCGATGTCACCGCACAGGCGTTTTATCTTCCCGAGCAGTCGGACGAAGACAACGACCAGTACGTTTTTGCCTATTCAATTCGCATCTTCAACACTGGCCAAGTATCAGCCAAGGTGGTGAGCAGACACTGGATTATTACCGACTCGGATAATCAGGTGCAGGAAGTGCGCGGCATGGGCGTGGTGGGCGAGCAACCGACAATCCAGCCTGGCGCATCTTACGAATACACCTCGGGCTCATCACTGAGCACCATGGTCGGGACGATGCGCGGAACCTACCAGATGGTCGCCGAAGACGGCACTAAATTCGACGCCGTCATCCCGGAATTTACGCTCTCGGTGCCGCGCGTATTGCACTAGTTCTTGTGTTCGTCGTCTGATTTCGGCGCGGCATTATCAGACGGCTCGGCCTTCTTGCTTTTCGGAAACGTCCACCAGACGATAAAAACCGCCAGCGCCAACGCCAGAAACACCTGTGCAAACACCCACACCATTTTTCTCTCCAGTTGCCAGACGTAATAGAGCGCCGATAGTGTACTCATTCACGGGAACCTGCCAAGCGATTGATATACTCGCGGCACCATGAAACTGACGCTAACTCCCTTGCCGCACCTGATTCAATTCTTTCGTACGCATTTTCGCATTTCCACTGTCGTTGCGGGCGTTGCCTTTCTCGCCGGCTGTGCCAGTCCGCCACCGATAGCGCCGTCATCAATCGCGAAGTGTCCGGCCTGCGAGGTTTGCACGGTCTGCACTGCCCCCATAGCAACCACGCCTCCACCGATTGTTCTCGTCGAACCAACTCCTCCAGCCACACTCCCGGAACCTGCACGCGGCCGCCTTGAACGCGCGTCATGGGAGGCGTTGCCCAATTGGAAGGCGGACGATCCGACCGAGGCATTGGCTGCGTTCATGCGCAGTTGCACGGTCCTGGGAGAGAAACCCGATTGGAGTGCGGTTTGTGCCGCCGGCTCGCGTATTGCTCCCAAAACGCGCGCTGAGTCGATTCGCCAATATTTCCGCGACAATTTCGAGCCTTTCAGGGTGATCAATGCCGACGAAACACAGACCGGATTGGTAACAGGCTATTACGAGCCATTGCTTCACGGTTCACGCGTCAAGACGCCGACGTTCAAGTACCCAATCTATGCGCAACCGCAGGACCTGGTGTCGGTAGATTTGAGCGATGTCTATCCCGATCTGAAATTCAAACGCCTGCGTGGACGTGTGGTGGGCAACAAGCTGGTGCCTTATTTTGATCGCAGTGAAATCGAATCCAGTGGCGCGCCATTAAAAGGGCTTGAACTGGCCTGGGTCGACGATGCGGTGGAATTGTTCTTTCTGCAAATTCAGGGGTCCGGCCAGATCCAGTTGCCGGACGGCACACGCATGCGTGTGGGCTATGCCGACCAAAATGGGCACCCATTCCGTTCGCTCGGCGGCGCCCTCATTCGTCGCAGTCAGATCAAAGCCGAACACGCTTCGATGGCGGGCATCAAGGAATGGGCACGCCGCAACCCCTCAAAGATCCAGCAGTTCATGAACATCAACGCGAGCTACGTTTTTTTCAAGGAACTGGCCAATGATCTTAGCGGCCCGATTGGCACGCTGGGCGTGCCGTTAACCGGAGAACGCAGCATTGCAGTAGACCAACGGGTAATTCCGCTCGGGCTGCCTGTGTTCCTGGCAACTACTTACCCCAACACCAAAACGGAGCTTAACCGTCTAATGGTTGCGCAGGACACAGGTGGCGCAATCAATGGCGCTGTACGTGCAGATTTCTACTGGGGTTTTGGCGACGAAGCAGGTTCGCAAGCTGGCAGAATGAAACAGCAGGCGCGCATGTGGGTATTGCTGCCGAAAGGCTACGACCCCAACGCAGAGCATGCAAATTTGTCAGCGCCTCCAATAAAGTCCAATTAGCAGGAACTGGCAAAGGGAGCGAGAACATGTCAATTGCATTCTGGTGTTTGCTTGTCGCAGGATTGCTTCCTCTTGCTGCCGTCGGCATTGCTAAAGCAGATAAATCATACCTGCGGCACAACGCTCAGCCGCGGGAGTGGGAAGCCCATTTGACCGGACGGCAGGCACGAGCGCATGCGGCGCACCTGAACAGCTTTGAGGCATTTCCATTCTTCGCTGTGGCGGTTTTGGTCGCGGCATATTGCCGGGCGCCACAGGCAATTGTCGATTATCTGGCGATGGCATTCATCGCTGCACGGGTCGCCTACATCTGGTGTTACGTGAGCAATCGCCCTTCGCTTCGTAGCACCGTGTGGATGATCGGGTTCGGGGTTTGTATTGCGCTGTTTTTTGTGGCCGCGTTTGCCAGGTAGTGAAAATCCTCCCGCCATGCGAAGTAATCCAAGCTGAAAAAAGAAAAGACCGCAATGCGGTCTTTTCTTTTTCTATACGCTGGGAACCTATTTTTTTGCCTCTACGGTCGGCGGCATCTTCGCTGCCACTATCTTCGCCTCGATTCTGTCCTTTGGCAGCGCACCGGAAATCCGCTCACCGTCCTCGAAGAACGTCGTCGGCGTACCGGTGATATTCATCTTGCGGCCCAATGCCAGCACTATGTCGGTAGGCGTCTCGCAAGTCCCTGGCCCAGTAGGCGCTTTCTCGCGCAACATCTGGTCCTGCCATGATTTCAGACGGTCAGTCGAGCACCAAATCGATTTGGATTTAGCGATTGAATCTTGCGCCAGAATTGGATACATGAAGATGTAGGCGGTGAGATTGTCGGTCGTATTTACGTCCTGCTCAAATTTCTTACAGTATCCACAGTTCGGATCTGCAAAAATTGCAATGCGGCGGCTTCCATTGCCGCGAACCAGCTTGATCGCATGTTCGAACGGGAGATCGTCAAATTTGATTGCCGTCAATTTCTGAAGCCGCGCTTCGCTGATGTTGACCCGCGTTTTTGTGTCAACCAATGTGCCCAACAACAGAAAATTCGCTTTTTCGTCAGTGTAGAAAATCTCACCGCCGGAAAACACTTCGTAAAGATTGCCGTAAGCGGTTTTGGTAATTTTCTCGATCTTTACTTCAGGATATTTCTTGGCCATCTCTTCCTTGATCGTTTCCTGAGCGCACGCCCCAACGGCAAAGACTGTTAGCGCAACTATTACAAGGCTTTTGATGGTTTTCACGTCGTTTTTCCTGATTTTGGGGTTTGGATAATTGAGATTTGAACAATCGCCGCAGTGTTGGTTCCCGCGCAAATTGACAACAACGGCGAATTTTAGCTGATTGCGTAGTCGATCAAGGCCGCTTTCGCGTGCGGCAGGTGATTAAGCAGCGATAGCCCATCATTGCGCATCCACCCAGCCACCGTTGTCTCATTCTTGTATAGCGCCAACAATTTGTCAGTCACTTGTCCAAGTGCAAACGTCGATTCTCGACGAGCGCGCTCATATTTGCGCAGCACTAGTAAATCGCCAATGGCCGAAAACCGCGAACGTTCGCTCAGCATCCTGAACAGTGTACGTGCGTCGGCGAATCCCAGATTCACACCCTGTCCAGCCAGCGGGTGAATGGCGTGCGCGGCATCGCCAATCAGCGCCAACCCGGCTTCCACGCAGTGATGCGCGGTTAAGCGCGCAAGCGGGAATCGTGCAATAGGTGAAGCTGGCCTGAGTTTGCCAACTGCACTGTGCCCAGCAGTTTCAACCGCGGCGCAAAAATTGGTTTCACTGAGTGCTTTCAAACTTTCCGACTTAGTTTTGCCTACAGACCATACGATCGAAATCTGCTGTTGCGGCATCGGTAAATATGCCAGTACAGCTTCATT
>JBDTPE010000170.1:0-6074 GCA_039932875.1 Betaproteobacteria bacterium
AAACACATCGGCAGTCATCACCACTCGCTTATGGTTACACCGGACGACGTCTTGGGAGCTTTTGAGAGCTGGGTGGATGTGTTCGACGAGCCGTTTGGCGATCAGGCGGCACTGCCGACGATGCTGCTGTCAAAACTGACCCGGCAGCACGTAACGGTCGCACTCACTGGCGAAGGCGCGGACGAGTTGTTTTCCGGGTACGCCAACTATGCCAAGCGCGTCAAGGAGGAGCGTCTCACTGCCGTGCTGGGCCATGCGAATTCGCCCATGCGTGCGCTGGTGCCGCATATGCCAGCACTCTGGCAAAAGGATCGGGTGGTTAAAGCCATGGGGCTGCCGCTGTCGCAGCGCTACGCAACAATCCCAAACCTGTTCGACCGCGCCACCCACCCTGCCCTGTTTTCCGACGCGCTGCTTTCGCACCAGAAAACGCACATTGCCGATTATGCCGCCCGGTTTTTTGACGAATGCAATGCCTCCAGTTATCTGGAGAAAATCATGAACGTGGATATGCGTCTTTGGCTTCCCGACGACCTGCTGACCAAAGTTGATCGCGCGACGATGGCGTTTTCTCTGGAGGCTCGCGTGCCCTATCTCGACCACAAGTTTGTCGAATTCGTCGCGCAACTGAATCCAGCACTCAAGCAGCATGGCAAGTCGACCAAATATCTACTTAAGAAACTCGCTCAAAAATACCTGCCGCACGACATCATCTACCGCCCCAAGCAGGGTTTTGTCATGCCACTTACCCAGTGGCTGGAGGGCGGATTGAAGTCAAAAATGGAGCGGGCGTTAAGCGCCGACGGGCTTGGCAAACGCGGCCTGTTTCGAGATGGCGCGCTACAAAACGTACTTCGCAGTCACCGTGTCGGCCGCAGCAATCACGCCGGGCGCTTGTGGGCGTTAACGGTACTGGAGTTGTGGTTTGAGAAACATGCGCCTGATTTTCAACTTTGAAACTGCTTCCGCTATATTGAATGACTATCCCGGTTCGGTATTTATTGATACGTGGCCTCCATTGAAATCTTCGCATCCGTCGGCCACTAGGGTCAGCGTTATTTTGACGAAAGTGCTGTCACTATTTGCATTTGTCAGTGCGCAGTATTAAAAACGGCGTTGCCAGCAAAAGTAAATGCAAATGCTGAGCACGCCTACTGCGTTCAATCGCCCCTGGTACCTTCATTTTTGTATTCCGCACTTCTTGGCGCAAGAGAAATTAATTGTCAGAGATGCAAGATATGTTGGAGCAGGCGCTGAAGTCGCAATCCATCCCTGGCCAAACTCGTGAATAACACCATGCCGTTAACGTTGGCGAGTACTACAGTCGGGTCTTCGGACGATGGCAGGGACGTGCGCACCGCAAGCATCACAGTTACCTTTAATCCGGACCCCGATCGGCTTGCAAAACAGGTATGTGCGTTGCTGGCCCAAACGACGCAAATCTTTATCGTCGATAACGGCTCGACGTCAAACGTGGAAAATGTGCTTACGCGCCCTGAGTTTTCCTCAAATGCGGATTTGGCGTCACGCATAACCTTCATTGAACTTCAGCAAAATCAGGGTATTGCAACGGCTTTCAACGCGGGTGCTGAAGCCGCGATAGGTGTCGGCGCAGAGTTTGTTTTGCTGCTTGATCAGGACAGCATCCCTGCAAATGACATGATTGCAAAGCTCGTCGCCGGTTTCCGGCGCGCGACAATTGCACTGGCCGCAAGCTCAATGGGTACGGTCGCGGCCGTCGGTCCACGCATCACCGACGCGCGCAGTAAATCGGAATTCCCATTCATTACTTTTGGGTGGCTTAGCAACAAACATAATCGTTGCAAAAGCCATGACGGAAAATTGATCGCCACTGATTTTCTGATAAGTTCCGGTGCGCTTCTTTCAATCGCAGCGTTCAAGAATATTGGACGATTTGATGATGCACTTTTTATCGACAACGTCGATCTCGAGTGGTGCTGCAGAGCGCGGAGTCGCGGCTTTTCGCTATACGGCGTTTGCGATGCGGAACTGAACCATCAGCTTGGCCATCAGCGCCGTATTTTTTTCAGTCTCATCAATCACGTTGTACATTCGCCATCGCGCGTCTACTATCAGACACGCAATCGGCTGCTTTTGTATCGTCGCGGCTATATGCCCCTCAAATGGAAGCTCAAGGATATTTTGAGGTTGTTTGCAAAATTTTCGACAACAATATTGTTCATTGCACCACGGCTTGAATATATGCGCATGACGATATTAGGAATTCGCGACGGACTTGCCAATCGCGGCGGGAAGATGCGCACTGAAAGGTAGCGCAAGCCGGCTGAATCCGGTAATCAGATAGATTTTTTTTGCATGCATGTGGCCACGTCTTGTTCAAAAACGCGACGCCGAATATCGAAACTGCAGTGAAGCGGACTCGCGTTGTGCCATGCAGTACTGGTGAGAGAGAGCCCTGGATTGAAATAAGGGTCGCCCGCTTTCAATATTTTTCGCCATTTGGCCTGAAAAAATGCCGAGTCTTCCGGATGTGGATCGACTGTACTTTTACCACGCGTGTATGACTCGTGATGCAGCAACTCAGCATGAGCGCAATACAGAATGCTGTGGCCCAACTCTCTGACGCGAAGACACAGGTCTACATCGCCAAAGCCTACCGACAACGCTTCATCGAACCCGCCTATTGTTGCGAAGACTTCCTCGCGAATGAGCATACAGGCTGCAGTAACAGCGCTGACTTCATGATTACTTCTCAGCACTTCGAGGTAGCCGGGCTCACCTGTAGATTCCGGAGGACGAAGAAATTTTCCGTAATGCTCTGCCGCGCCATACATGCCCACGCATACACCCGCGTGCTGGATCGTCTTGCGATCAGGATAAAGAAGTTTTGCGCCGACGATGCCAATGGATTGACGTTGCCCAAGCTCAAGCATCCGTTCCAGCCAGCCTTGATTGATTGCCTCAATGTCGTTATTGCAAAAAAGATAGTGCGAATACCCGCCATCGAGTTGCGCAACCGCCCAGTTGTTAATGGCTGAAAAATTGAACTTTCCCTCGTATCGCAGTACCTGAACTTCCGGGATGATCGATGAGAGGTAGGTCTTCGTGTCGACATCTTCCGACTCATGGTCAATAACCACAATATCGTAAGCAACACCGAATGTCGTTTTGCGAATGCTGTCGATGCACTGGCGCAGCAATTCGCCATGGTTTTTGGTGGGAATGATGATCGCTACCTTGAGACCGGAATGCAGGGGATAACGGGCGTGGAACAAGTTGAAGCCATCACCATCCTCGATGAAGCCATCTTCCTCACACCTGTCCAGATGTCGCTGCAAAACTGCCTTTGAAGTTTCCATCACTTCATGAATTCTTTTCTCGCCGGACGAACTGGGAAGTATTCGCCATTGGTAGAGGATTTCAGGGATATGTACGATACGTTTAGCGCGATCAACGGCCCTCAAGATCAAGTCATAGTCCTGCGAAATGTGCAAAGTCTCATCGAACCCGCCAATTTCCCGCAATACACTGGTGCGAAAGCCCACCATATGAACGATGTACGGATGTGATCTGAGAAATTCAGGCGAAAACGCTGGCCGGTATGCGAAGCGCAGGACCTTCTCCAAATCGGGTGTGACCAATACTTCGTCAGAATAAATAACATCTGGGTCGTCATTCACAAGGCACTCTGCTACACGAAATAGGGCTTGAACTTCAAGGCGATCATCGTGATCAAGCAAAACCACGAATTCGCTTGTCACGTTTTCGAGTGCTCGGTTTGATGCGTGAGATACGCCACAGTTCTTTGCTCCGAAGTGCAACTTGATGCGAGACTCGGATGCAGCGTATTCCTCCAGCACTTGACTCACATGCAACTGATCTGAACCATCATCGGCGATGCAAAGTTCCCAATTCGGATACAGCTGCGCCTTGATGGAATCCAACATCTCCCTGAGCGTCTTTTCCGGCGTATTGTAGGTTGGAACGATGATCGCGATTTTTGGCATAACCGTCATCTCACGGATTCGCCGGGAAATTTTCGGCTTCACTTCTCGATCGAATGTCGCTTTGTACTCTTTCCAGGCGTCAACTGGACTGACATTAGCCTGCACACTGACCAGCGCATTTTTTAGCGCTAGCGTGCCGCCTGACTGCCACGCTTCGGCTAACTTGGCCGAATTTGCTGACAGGGACGCGGGGGCGCCCAGCAAACGAGCAAAGGCACGGATCAAAAGTTTCAGCTTCCGTAGCAAATGTCCAAGAGCACGAACCGGGCGGGTCATTTTCCAGCTTTTGGAGGCAAGAACTTCGTCGAACCGCGCGTTGAGAGAATCCATTTGCGCAGCGTGATCCGAGTTTGCGCCCTGTAGCTCAGTCGCCTGCCTCACCAGCGCTTCGATCTGGCTATTCAACGCCTGGATTGCGTCTTGCGCGGCATCGCGCTCGGTGTCCAGTTGAGTGGATAGCGCCTGCCGCTGGATGACCAGGTCTTCGCGTGCCTGTTTGGTCACCGATAACTGCAGGTTCAGACTCTTGATCTCTTTCCACATGCTCGATACGGTCAGAGACTGGGTAAGTTGCATCTGGACTACGTCAGGATCGTTCGTTGATTGCATGTCTCGCAACTTCCCTTCAGATGTATCGATCACAGTAATTTCCGACACCGCTGCACTAATACCGAGCACTTGGTGGTAATCAAGCACCATTGCATCCACCGTGTGGGGCTTCCAATCGCACAAATTGCGTTGGATACTTTTCAATGTGGCGCGATTATTGTTGATCATTTTCATCGTCGCCAACAACGTCGGCGCGTTTGGATCATAGAGAAAGCCATTTTCCAAATGCCGAATGCGCTCCGGAAAGCTTCCTACATTGGTGGCTGCCGTCGGGATGCCTAGCAGCATCAATTCAGTCAGCGCATAACTGAAAGTCTCTGGCACGATGCTCATCAACAGGCCAACGTGCGGATTGATTGCAGCGACGTGGGACGCCAGTTCTTCTACTGCATAGCGCTCTAGTACATGTACGCCAACTTTAAATTTGAAGTATTCGCCAAGTTCGCGACAACCGAGGAGATATATATCCGCGAATTCGGTTAGTGAGTCGAGAGTTGTGTGCAGTAGCTCTACGCCCTTGGCTACCGAAAGCTGCCCCAGCACGAGAATTCTCAGGCGATCATTTTCCAATGGCATTGGGGCATCGATTTTCGTCAGTACGCCGGCATAGCCATGCGCAATGGTCTTAAACCTGGCACCGAGAAACCGCGCATCAAGTCGAACGAGGTATGTCTCCACAGAATGGCTGGGCGTGACCATGGTCACGTTTGGCTGCGCAACTAGGCGAAGAAACTCTTCCCTTACCTCTGCTCGTTCCGGCGGCTGAAAAGTGATGAATGGATTAAATTTCGGATTGTCTCGGTAGCAGCGTTCAATGCGATTGCCATCGCATTGTTTGCACACCTCGCCAAAATGAATATTGATGGCCGGGCAGTATGGAAAGTAATCGTGATTGATAACGACGGTGGGCAGATTTGTCCTGAGCGCGTCAAGTGAATGACCGATGAAAGAGGACACCAGCAGCGCATCCACATTGTATTGCTGAATGATCTCGTCCAGCACACGCGAGTACTCCATGTGAGCTACGACGGTCGCCTGAATTTGATTTGCGAAATGCCATATCTCTAGCGGTGTCTCATCGAGAACATGCGCATAAAGTGACACACCGCAACCCATTGCCGTATTTTGTGTAAACGATCTAAGCACGAGATTCTTGCGTCCGATGTCGGCAAGACAAAAATCCCTCAGCCATGTGGCGCTACCGCCGCCAAGATCGTGAATGATGTGCAATTGGACAGGTAGGGTATTCGGCATCGACGCGTTATTTTGAATTGGCGTACACGGTTGCGTTTTCGACGCTCGTGTCAGACCTCAATGTGCAATAGGTTGCAAAGAAAATTGAAGCCGCATGTTAACCCATGTCGCTGAGTAGCCTTCCTTGAATCGAGTGCAATTGCTTGACTGCAAATTACGCAGAGCGCTTTTTTGTGGCTGCTACTACCTTATGACCATCAAATTACTCTACATGACTCTTCG